>JAZSCY010000375.1:0-9297 GCA_045530875.1 Eubacteriales bacterium | reverse complement strand
CTGATAGCCGTCGCTGGCGTGACCTACGGAGTCGATATCACGGGTGTTGATCACATAGGCGATGTGACCCTGACGGAGCGCATCGGGTATCTCGTTGCTGCCGTCACCGATCTTCTGCAGAACGTGGGTGCGGATGCCGTTTTCCTTCAGGAACTTCGCAGTGCCGACGGTTGCTTCGATGTTGAAGCCCAGGTTGTAGAACCGACGGATCAGGGGCAGCGCCTCTTCTTTGTCGTTATCGGCGATGGTAGCCAGGACAGTACCGTAGTTCTGCAGATGCATGCCGGATGCCTGCAGTGCCTTGTACAGTGCCCG
Source organism: Eubacteriales bacterium (assembly GCA_045530875.1). Taxonomy (GTDB): domain Bacteria; phylum Bacillota; class Clostridia; order Oscillospirales; family CAG-272; genus SIG701. Next base: position 8,982 of record JAZSCY010000375.1, on the reverse strand, counting down.
GTTCAGTTTGTCGTCATAACCGATAGCTTCACCGGTGGACTTCATCTCGGGGGAGAGGTATGCATCCAGACCGCGGATCTTATTGAAGGAGAATACGGGAACCTTTACGTACCAGCGATCCTTCTCCTGGGGATAGATGTCAAACAGACCCAATTCCTTAAGGCTCTTGCCCAGGATCACCTCGGTGGCGATGTCAGCCAGGCTGTATCCGGTGGCCTTGGACAGGAAGGGAACGGTACGGGAGGAACGGGGATTTACCTCGATGATGAATACGTTGTCATCCTTGTCCACGATAAACTGGATGTTATAAAGACCTACGATGCCGATGCCCAGACCCAGTTTCTTGGCGTACTGAAGGATGATGCCCTTCACCCGGTCGCTGATGGAGAAGGGAGGATATACGGAGATGGAGTCACCGGAATGCACGCCGGTACGCTCAACCAACTCCATGATGCCGGGTACGAATACGTCCCGTCCGTCACAGATGGCGTCGATCTCTACCTCGCGTCCCTCGATGTACTTATCTACCAGAACCGGCTTGTCCTCGTCGATCTCAACAGCGGTGCGCAGATAGTGACGCAGCTGCTCTTCGTTGGCAACGATCTGCATAGCGCGGCCGCCCAAAACGAAGCTGGGACGAACCAGAACGGGATAACCGATCTCCGCCGCAGCGGCCAGACCGTCTTCCAGTTTGGTAACGGCGCGGCCTTTTGCGCGGGGGATGTTCAGCTCATTAAGCAGATTTTCAAAAGCGTTTCTGTCCTCTGCCTTGTCGATAGCGGCGCAGTCGGTGCCGATGATCTTCACGCCGCGGTCGGTGAGAGGCTGTGCCAGATTGATGGCTGTCTGACCGCCCAGAGCGGCCACAACGCCCTCCGGCTTCTCAAATTCGATGATGTTCATTACATCTTCGGGAGTCAGCGGCTCAAAGTACAGCTTGTCGGCGGTGGTGTAGTCGGTGGAGACGGTTTCCGGATTGTTATTGATGATGATTGCCTCGTAGCCGGCGTTCTTGATGGTCATAACCGCGTGTACGGTGGAGTAGTCGAATTCCACACCCTGTCCAATACGGATGGGGCCCGCACCGAGAACGATGATCTTTTTCTTGTCCGTCAGAACGGAGGCGTTCTCGCCGGTGTAGGAGGAGTAGAAATAGGGGATATATGCACCGGTGTGGCAGGTGTCCACCATCTTGAAGACGGGGAACAGATTCAATTCCTTGCGGAAATTATATACATCCAATTCGGTGCAGTTCCACATACGGGCGATATACTTGTCGGAGAAGCCCATCTTCTTGGCCGCACGCAACGTCTTTTCGTCGCGCACGTTGGCCTTCAGAATCTCTTCCATATCCACGATCCGCTTGATCGCTTCCAGGAAGAAGGGGGTGATCTTTGTGATTTCGTGGATCTGCTCCACGGATACGCCGTGATAGAACAGCTCCGCGATGGCAAAAATGTTGTCGGAGCGGAAGTCCTTGATATAGTCCAACAACTCCTCTACACTCATGTTGTCGAACTTGGACAGATAGATGTGGTTGGCGCCGATTTCCAGGGAACGGATGCCCTTGAGCAGGCACTCCTCCAGATTGGAGCCGATGCCCATGACCTCGCCGGTAGCCTTCATCTGGGTGCCCAGCATGTTGGTGGCGGAGGTGAATTTGTCGAAGGGGAAGCGGGGCAGCTTGGCGATCACGTAATCCAGCTGAGGCTCAAAGGCGGCCGTGGTGTTGGCGATGGCGATCTCATCCAGGGTCATGCCCACAGCGATTTTTGCGGTGACGCGGGCGATGGGATAGCCGCTGGCCTTGGATGCCAGAGCGGAGGAACGGGATACGCGGGGATTGACCTCGATGAGGTAATATTCGCTGGTTTCGGGATGGAGCGCAAACTGTACATTACAGCCGCCCTCGATCTTGAGCTCACGGATCAGCTTGATGGCGCTGTCGTTCAGCATCTTGTGATCTTTTTCGGAGAGGGTCATGATGGGAGCCACAACCAAAGAGTCACCGGTGTGCACACCCACAGGATCGATGTTTTCCATGCCGCAGATGGTGATGGCGTGGTCGGAGGAGTCACGCATAACCTCGAACTCGATCTCCTTGTAGCCCTTTACGCTCTTCTCGATCAGCACCTGATGTACGGGGGAGAGTTTGATTGCGTTCAGACCCACCCCGACCAGTTCCTCTTCGTTATTGGCAAAGCCGCCGCCGGTGCCGCCCAGAGTAAAGGCGGGACGGAGAACCACAGGATAACCGATCTCCGCAGCAGCCTGCTTGGCTTCCTCCAGGGAGTAGGTGATCTGAGAGGGAATGGTGGGCTCACCGATGGACTGGCACAGTTCCTTGAACATTTCCCGGTCCTCAGCACGCTCGATGCTGGCGCGGCTGGTACCCAGCAGTTCTACACCGCATTCCTTGAGCACGCCCTTCTTTTCCAGCTGCATAGCCAGATTCAAACCGGTCTGGCCGCCGATGCCGGGCAGGATGGCGTCCGGTCTCTCATAGCGCAGGATCTTGGCGATATACTCCAGGGTGAGAGGCTCCATATATACCTTATCGGCAATGGTGGTGTCCGTCATGATGGTGGCGGGGTTGGAGTTGCAGAGAACTACCTGATAGCCCTCTTCCTTCAAGGCGAGGCACGCCTGGGTGCCTGCGTAGTCAAATTCTGCCGCCTGTCCGATGATGATGGGGCCGGAGCCGATGATCAGAATCTTTTTGAGATCGTTTCTTTTTGCCATGATTTCCTCCTTGTGCTATGAAACGCAATCGATTTATTAAGAATATAGATTAAACACGGTAAACTGCTTTTCCGTCGCAGACGGTCAGGCAGCATTTGGCCTGCAGGGTATCCCCTGCAAAGGGAGTGGCGCGGCCCCGGGAAAGAAATTCCTCCGGGCGCACCGTCCATTCTTCCCCCAGATCCCACACACAGAAATCCGTGCCCAAAGGGATGCCGAAGCGGCGGCGGGGAGCGATGGCCATCATCTCGATCAGCCGATCGAGGGGGAGAATGCCCGGCTTCACCAAATGGGTGTACATCAGGGAGAAGGCGGTTTCCAGGCCCACGATGCCGAAAGCACTGCCCGAGAGTCCCCGGGATTTTTCCTCCGCGGAGTGGGGCGCGTGATCGGTGGCGATCATGTCGATGGTGCCGTCCAGTATGCCGGCCAGAAGGGCCTTTTTATCGGCGGCAGATCGCAGGGGCGGATTCATCTTGAACCGTCCGTCCTCCTGCAGATTGCTGTCGTCCAGTATCAGATAGTGGGGGGCTGTTTCACAGGTAACGTCCACGCCCTCCGCTTTTGCCTGACGGATCAGTTCCACGCTTTCCTTGGTGGAGATGTGGCACACATGGTACGCACAGCCGATTTCCTTGGCCAGACGGAGATCTCTTTCAATCTGGGCGTATTCACTCTCGGAGCAGATGCCCTTGTGGCCATGTGCCCGGGCGTATTCTCCATCGTGGATGTAGCCGCCCCGGAGAAGATCGTTCACCTCGCAGTGAGCCACGATTATCTTGTTCAGGGATTTGGCGCGGAGCATAGCCTGGCGCATAAGGGATTCGCTCTGTACGCCCCGTCCGTCGTCGGAGAAGGCGATGACTTCATGTGCCATCCCGTCCATGTCGGACAGCTCCTTGCCCATCTGTTCCACAGTGATGGAGCCGTAGGGGTACACGTGAATGCACGCTCCCTCCCGGATCCGGTCAGTCTGGGCACGCAAATGCTCGGGTGAATCCGGCACCGGCTTCAGATTGGGCATGGTGCATACGGCCGTGTATCCGCCGTGTGCCGCCGCCGCAGAACCGCTTTCCATGGTCTCCTTATATGAAAAACCCGGCTCACGAAAATGCACATGCACATCGCAAAAGCCGGGAAAAACAGTATATTGGGGAGAAAGGAAAGTACGATACGCATCAGCGGACAGAAAATCCGCAACGGAAGCTTTGAACTTCTCAGCGGCTGTTGTATCCATGGGATGCAGGTTGGTGAATTCCATCGTGTGTTCCTTTCCGGTTGCAAAAAAAAACTTGCTTTCAGCAAGACGAACAGAGGTGCGGGAAAAACCCGACTTTTCAATCTTACCGAACAGAAAACCGTCTTGAAGATTTACTTCAAATAGTATATCATATTATGCTTTCTCTGTCAATAGATAATCCGCCGAAACGCGAGGGATCGGCGGATTATGTCATTGGTGATTATTTCCCGCCCCGGCAAACCAGAGCTCTTTTTTTGGATGGTGGGGAAGGGCGCGCAAGGGAGCGGCGATCCGCACATCCTTCGCCCCGTACCGACGGAGCTGGGCGGCACATTCTTCGAGCGTAGCGCCGGTGGTAACGATGTCATCGATCACAAGGAATTTCCCCTCACATCGGCGGGCGGGATGAAGCAGACGGATCGATGCCGCATTGACACGCCGATCCGCCGCGGACAACTCCTTCTGCACACCACCGCCATGGCGGCGGAAAAGTGGCTGGAATTTTGCCCCGGTGAAGTGAGCGCACAGCTTGGCCAGCCGCCGGGACTGATCAAATCCGTGACGCGCATATCCTGCCGAGGAGCGGGGCGCATAGGTAATCGTCCACGTGCGGATATCTTCTCCCTCGGTGAGAAACTGCTTCAGGATCACCCGGGACAGATCCCGGGCCAATACATGAGCGGCGGAGTCATCGGCGTTTTGCTTCAGGGAAAAGACCAAACGGGATAGAATAGCGGTGGTGTTTCCCGCCTCATAAAATCCGCAGCAAAGGAGGGGTGTGTCGGATACCGCATTCACCGCACATCGGCAGTGGTGTGCCTCCTGGTGACAAACCGGGCACAGACGTTTGTATTCAAATTCCAGATTGGCGGCACAATCCCGACAAAGCAGAGCGGCGGATCCGGTGAATTGACAGCACACAGGGCATCGCCGGGGAAATAAGGCGGAGAGGATGTGGCTTGCGGCGGAACTCATGACAGGCTCTCCTGACTCAGAAAATATTTCAGATTGGTATGACGGAGGGAGTGACGCTCGTTTTCTACCATTTCAGCCAGGATATCCCGCTGTCCCACCAGGATTACCATACGGGCGGCACGGGTGACCGCCGTGTACAGAAGATTCCGGGTCCGCAGCATAGGCGCACACCGGGCGATGGGCAAAATCACGATGGGATATTCGCTGCCCTGACTCTTATGCACGGTGATGGCGTAGGAATGCTCCAACTCATCCAGCATGGAGAATTCGTATATGGCCTCCCGACCGTCGAAATCCACCGCCATGGATTCGGATACAGGATCAATATCGGTAATCACACCGATGTCGCCGTTGAATACGCCCCGGCCTTCCACCCCATTTTTCGTCCATTCCAGGGAGTAGTCGTTTTTGATCTGCATCACCCGATCTCCCTCCCGAAAGACGAAGTCCCGGGATTTTCTTTCCTGTTTCCGTCCATCTTGCGGATTCAGCGCCTCTTGCAAAAGCTGATTCAGACGTACCGTGCCGGCAGTTCCGTTGTGGGAGGGGGTGATCACCTGAATCTGGTTCACCGTGTCCGCACCGTAGGAACGGGGCAGCCGGTTTTTATACAGATCCGCAATCGTACGGGCGATCTCCTCATCCGTTGTGCGGGGAAGAAAGAAGAAATCGTTGTCCTTTTTCGTGATGTCGGGAAAACGCCCTTCGTTGATAGCATGGGAGTTGGTGACGATCAGACTGGCCTCGGACTGTCGGAAAATCTCCGTCAGACGAACGGTGGGGAAGGCGCCGCATGCGATCAGATCGGACAGCACGTTTCCCGCACCCACCGAGGGAAGCTGTTCCGCGTCACCGATGAGGATCACCCGGCCGCCGTTTTTCACGGCGCGGAGCAGAGATTCCAAAAGAAGCGCATCGATCATGGAGCACTCGTCCAGAATGATCACGTCCTCGTCCAGATAATTGGATTCTCCCCGGGCAAAGCCGGCAGTATCGGTGTCATCTGCGCGGAATTCCACCTCCAGAAGTCGGTGGATCGTTTTCGCCTCCCGAGCGGTAGCTTCGCTCATCCGTTTGGCCGCCCGGCCGGTGGGAGCGGCCAGCGCACAGTCCATTCCCAGACTTTCAAAAATGGAGATCAGCGCCCGGATAACGGTGGTTTTACCGGTACCAGGTCCGCCTGTCAGGATCATCACGCCGCTTTCCAAAGCACCGCGGATCGCCTGCTTCTGCCCCGCGGCGTATTCCATATGATTTTCCGCTTCCATCTGCCAGATCAGTCTTTCCACGTCGCCGCTGTCCAATCGAGGACATACCCGATTCAGATGGCACAGTTTCTTGGCAGAGTATTCCTCCGCCCGATAGTACATGGGGTGGCAGGCAAAGTCCACGCCGTCCCGCTTCACGGATTGCAGTTGCTTGAGGGACAGCATGGTGTCCAACTGTACCGCGATGCAGGCGGGATCCACTCCCAGAATCTCGGCGGATGCAGTAATCACCTCGTCCTGGGGCACGCATGTGTGGCCGTTCAGCCGGGCCGCCTCCTGCAGGACAAAGGATATGCCGGCCGTCAGCCGATCGGAGGAATCCGGCGGGATACCGATGGACATGGCCAGCCTGTCCGCTCCCTTGAAGCCGATTCCATCCATCTCATAGCAGAGGATGTAGGGATTCTCCCGCAGACGGTCCACGGCGGAATTTCCCCACCGCTTGAAGATGCGCACCGCAGTGGCCGGCGGGAAATAATCCCGGCAGAACAGCATCACCGCGCGGACACCTACGGTCTGGGCAAAGCTTTCGTTGATCTGTGCCGCCTTTTTCGGTGAGATGCCTGAGATCTCCGTCAGCCAATCCGGATGATTGGCGATGATGTCAAACGTATCCACACCGAACCGCTCCACAATGCGGGAGGCAGTCTTCGGGCCGATGCCCTTGATGTTACCAGTGGACAGATAGCGGAGAATATCTCCCTCCTCGGCGGGCAGGGATTTTTCGTAAAATTCCGCCTTGAACTGAGGGCCATAGGTGGGATGATTGGTCCAAGTACCCATGGCAGAGATAATATCCCCCTCGGTGACGAAGGGAAGGGTGCCCGTTACGGTGATCTCGTCTCCGTCCGGCGTCTCGATCTCGCACACGGTATATCCGTTGTCCTCGTTCTGATAGACAATGGCGCAAACCGTACCGGAAACTGTCTGTTTTCCGTTTTCGTTTGGCAGAAGATACTCTTGCATGATTTCAGTCAGCCGATCCGGCACCCTTTCTGAAGATTAGTATTATTATACCGAATTTACGCCTCTTTGTCAATTTCGGGGCGTACATTTGTTTGCTTTTTGCGGCAAAAACGAAGAATGATGGCGCGGATCTCCGCAAGTGCGCAATAGAATCCGTACACCGCCAGCATGGCAATCAGAATAGTGGTAATGCTGTCCATATTTCCTCCCAGACAATGCGCTTTGTATCAGCGTATGCGCCCGGGAAAAATTTCGTGAAAAAAGGACTGCCGCCAAAAGCAGCAGTCCGGAGATCATTATTACAGCAACGCTTTTTGCATCTCAGAAACCAGATCCGTCTTCTCCCAGGGAGCCATCAGATCCTCGCGGCCCATGTGACCGTAAGCAGCCAGCTGACGGTAGATGGGACGGCGCAAGTCAAAGCGATCGATGATGGCGGCAGGACGGAGATCCACATGCTCAGCCACGTAGTCGGCGATCTTGTTCTCGTCGATCTTGGCGGTGCCAAACGTGTCTACCAGAACGGATACAGGACGGGCTACACCGATGGCGTAAGCCAGCTGTACCTCGCACTTATCCGCCAGACCGGCGGCAACGATGTTCTTGGCGATGTAGCGGGCCATATAGGAAGCGGAACGGTCTACCTTGGTGGGATCCTTGCCGGAGAACGCACCGCCGCCGTGACGGGAGTATCCGCCGTAGGTATCCACAATGATCTTACGGCCGGTCAGACCGCTGTCACCGTGGGGGCCGCCGATAACGAATCGTCCGGTGGGATTTACGTGAATGATGGTTTTTTCGTCCATCAGAGCGGGATCGATGATGGGACGGATCACATGCTCGATTACATCGGCACGGATCTGCTCAAGGGAAACGTCGGGATCGTGCTGGGAGGAAACCACGATGGTGTCAATGCGTACGGGCTTGTCGTCCTCATATTCCACGGTAACCTGGGTTTTTCCGTCGGGGCGGAGATAGGCCATGGTGCCGTTCTTGCGCACTTCGGTCAGACGGCGAGCCAGTTTGTGGGCGGCGGAAATGGGGAAGGGCATAAATTCCGGCGTCTCGTTGCAGGCATAACCGAACATCAGACCCTGGTCGCCGGCGCCGATGTCGAACTTGTCCTCCTGATCCCGGGATTCCAGTGCACGATCCACACCCATAGCGATGTCCGCAGACTGCTCATGGATGGAATTCAGTACAGCACAGGTGTCGCAGTCAAAGCCGTATTTCGCGCGATCGTAGCCGATCTCGCGCACAGTCTCGCGCACAATGGTGGGAATGTCCGCATACGCAGATGTGGTGATTTCACCGAGAACCATCACCAGACCGGTGGTGCAGGTGGTTTCGCAAGCCACACGGGACATGGGGTCCTGACGGAGCATCTCGTCCAGGATCGCATCGGAGATCTGGTCGCAGATTTTGTCGGGATGTCCTTCGGTTACGGATTCGGATGTAAAGAGTCTTCTCATAAATATATTCCTTTCTCTGTGGCAAAGAAAAAAGCCCCGGGCAGAGCCTGAGACCATTCATGCGGAATGCTCAAACTCATCTGTCAGGAATTAGCACCTTGCCGAAAATCGGTAGGTTGCCGGGCTTCATGGGGCAAGTCGGAGGCCAAGCGGTCTTAGGAAGACAATAGAGAGGGACAACTCCTTGGCTCACAGAACGACATGGCTACGATCCGACTTCCCGGGCAGAGCCTGAGACCATTCATGCGGAATGCTCAAACTCATCTGTCAGGAATTAGCACCTTGCCGAAAATCGGTAGGTTGCCGGGCTTCATGGGGC
>JAZSCY010000123.1:0-2098 GCA_045530875.1 Eubacteriales bacterium | reverse complement strand
TGCAGTATTCGCCGCAGGCTGACAACAACGAGGTAAGAATGCATAACGTATTGTACCCGACCGTTTACATAGAACTGGTTCAATTCATAGAGGGCTCTCTGTCACCGGTGATGGATGCTGTTACGTCCGATTCGCTGAAGCATCTGTATGACTTGGCCAGGCGGGATATGGAATCCGCCGAGTACCGCCGTCTTGTGCGCTATTATGAAGCGAATCTTCATACATTACGCCGGGTAAACAGCGTCACAATCGGCGTCAACCTGGACGCGCTGTATCGCCCGACGGAAGCAGGTCTCGTTTCTTGGCACGAGGAGACGTTCCGCTCGGGGGATTTGCTTGACCGGATCATCAAATTGGATTTTAAAAAACACGATTTTCACTGCTTGGCTCCGCTGACGGTGATCGATAAGAAATTGGGATACCGGGAAAGCCAGCAGGTAAACTATGCTTTGCTGAAGGCTATGGGACGGGTGCTGGACAGCGGACTGCATCATTGCAGCAGCCGCCTTTTGAAATATGCCAAGGACAGACTGGCGGTGTATTTTGCATGGCTTGATTCACTGACATTTGTGGTCGAAGCGCTCCGACGGATACAGATTTTTCGGGATAAGAAGATTCCCTTGTGTTTTCCCCAGGTGTGTAATGACCGAACTTTTTCCGTTGAATCCCTGTATGACAGTACGCTATCCCGTGCGATGGACAAAAAGGATATCGTACCCAATAGCGTGCATCTGGAGGATTCTGTACACTGCTATATTCTGAGTGGACCGAACAGTGGCGGAAAAACGGTTTTTCTGAATTCTCTTGCCGTAGCCCAATACTACTTTCAGTTGGGGATGCCTATTCCCGCAAAATCTGCCTCCTTGCCCATTTGCGATGCCATATATAAAATATCCGTTGAGGAGCAGGCAAATGCGGATCTGGTCGGTCGATTTGAGAAAGAATGTATTTCGCTGTCCGAGGTGTTAAAGAAGTTTACCCCAAACAGTCTGGCACTGATCGATGAGGCATTTACCTCCACTGCGGCGGCGGAAGCCGTTCCGATTGCTGCCAACTTTATCTATGAGCTGTGCCGATTAGGCGGGAAATGTGTTTTTATTACCCATTATCACGAACTTAGCGAAAACCAGCCGAAAATCCGGGAATGTGGTGAGCAGGTAGGGTATCTTCACACGGAATCTCAGGGGGAGCGCAGATCCTATGCGATTCGGCAAGGAAAAGCCGAGAAAAACAGTTATGCACAGAACATTGCAAAAAAGTACGGTTTGCTGAAGGATTAAGCTATACGATATGTAGGCCGTATTCTTTCCAAGCGTGAAAAAACATCCCCGTCGGGGATGTTTTTTGTATTATACCGTTGTATTCCTAGATTTTGCGCCGTTTTTGCGGCTTCTTCTCCGGTTTTTCACAGCCCGGTTGTAGGCGGCGATCTGAGTTTCCGTGGCCGGTGTGAGAGAACGGATGGCGTGTACTCCGGTGCTTTCGTCCTCCATCCAGCGGATCTTCAGAAGAAACTCACCGCCGCAGGTGCATTTGGCAAAGGACAGACGCTTGCGGGGAGAGCGACGCACCCATTTTCCGAAGGAGAGGGGCTTTTCGCAAAGAGGGCACACGTGAGCGGGGATTTTGTTATCCTGCACCATGGCGTCGTAGGTATCGTAGTGGATTACCTCGCCGCTGTCTGTATCCGGGGCATCGTACGTGACAAACAGATTGTCGTAATTGGCGATGGAAGATTCCATATCGAGATGCGGACACAGTTTTGCGGTGTTCAGCGCATCGTTCAGCGCGTCATGGGCGGGATAAGTGTCGGTGATGGCAAAGTGAGCCAGTGCATCCGCCAGGGAATACTGTCTCTTTTCTCCATGGACTACCATGGCATAGATCTTCTGCAGATCGTACCAGGGGATCGGCTCCGTATACTGAATGCGGTGCAGACGTAGATTGGAGCGAAGCATGGGCAGATCATCCGGTCCCCAGGTGAGAAACGCGTAATCCTCTCCGCAGAACGCACTCAACTGCTCAAAGGCGTCGGGGAAGGAAAGACCGTCCGCCAGACTTTGGGTGCTGATGCCGGTCAGCTTCTTTACGCTCCAGT
>JAZSCY010000252.1:0-3682 GCA_045530875.1 Eubacteriales bacterium | reverse complement strand
TTTTTCGAGTTTTTTCCGTATCGACCGGCTGCGCTGATCCCTTCCTTCCCGGAAGGCTTTATGAGTATACCACCTTTCCCTCCTTTTGTCAACTCCTTTTCTCCCTTTTTTCCCTTTTGCGCAACATTTCTTGACAATACTGCCTTTCGATTATACAATATTACTATTATGACCATTTCCGGGAAAAGGAGGACTGTATGCATACATTATTACACAGAAAAGTTGCTTTATTCACCATAGTGGCAATTTACACCGGATTTTGCTCTGTTTTTCTTTGTGGCATACTGCGGCAGGTTCTTCTGTGCGTCCTGGCGGTTCTGTGCATATGCAGTTTTCTGATCCGGGCAAAGAAGTTCTCCGGGGATGTGCGCACATTCACCCGTCTCATCCTCTGCGCTCTTCTGACGGGATCCATTCTCTTCTCCCTGTATACCGATATACACATAGGAAGAAATCTTCGTCGATATGCTGACAGCGAGCACACGGTCACAGCGACCATTGTGGACAACGTCTACGTCACATCCTACTCCGCCGCCTATGTGGCCGACATCACCGAATGCGACGGAAATCCCGTCCGGCTTCGTGTACTGCTGGAAACGCCCGCCACATCCTTGCGGATCGGATACCGCATCTGTTGCCGTGCATCTTTTACGGAGCCGGAGGAAACCGACGGCACCTTCCCCTTGCGCCGATACTACGCTTCCCGGGGAATTTCCCTTTGCGCGGAAAGTGAGTCGGTAACTCTGGTGGACACGGACGGTGCACCGATCCGCCGTTTTTTCGCCGACACCAGAGAGTACCTGAGTGCCGCTTTGCAGATCCTGCTGGGGCGCGAGGTATCTTCTTTGCCCGCGGCACTTTTGCTGGGAGATCGAACCGATTTATCCGACGCCTTTGTGCGGGATTTTCAGCGTTTGGGGATATCCCATCTTCTGGCCATCAGCGGATTCCATTTTGCCGCCCTGCTGGGCGCGACGGAAAAACTGCTGGCGGCGTTTATCCTCAACCGAAAGCTCCGCCTGATTCCTTTGTCCGCAGCGGCAGTTCTGTACATGTTCCTCTGCGGATTGTCTCCTTCTGTGTTGCGGGCGGGATGTATGATGCTGTTTGCCTACACGGCCGTGGCGTTCAACCGAAAAGCCGACATGCCCACTTCCCTGGGTATATCTCTGTTTCTGATCTGCCTTTTCGATCCGGCGCAGTTTTATTCCGCCGCCCTTCATTTGTCGGCGACGGCGGTGCTTGGCATTGCCTGCTATGATCATATTGTGCGCATCTATAAAAAGGAAAGATCTCCTTCAAGCAAGCGGCATTTTCTTTGGAAGATCACAGCACCCTTCTTTATGGCACTGTGTGTGCAGCTTGCTCTGATCCCGTTTTTGTGCCTGTATTTCGGAGAGTTGTCTTTGCTGACGCCGCTGACTACGGTGATTTTCTCCCCGCTGATCACCCTCATCCTTCTTCTGACGCCCGCCTTGCTTCTGTTTCGCTATGTGCCGTTCCTGGCAAAGCCGCTGGTGCTCATTCTGCGCTTTCTGTGCCGGATCACCGTGGATCTCTCCGGGGAGCTGGCACAGATTCCGGGCACCGTTTTGCCCCTGCATCTCAACATCGCGCCCTATTTTGCTATCGCGGTGATGGCCGTCTTTTTCACCATTCCCCTGATGAAACGGCGGAAGCAGATCGTTTGCGCCTTTGCTGTGATCGCCATGCTGTGCGGATCGTTTTGCGGGATTCTTACGGTGCGTCAACTTCTCTTGCGGGATCACGTCACCGTAACCGCCACCGTCCGCGGCACAAACGAAGGGATTCTGATCGGAGAAAACGGCCATTTCCTTCTGTGCGATCTGTCAAACGGATCCTACTCCGCCATCAATTCCGCATACAGCCGGGCAAAATCGGAGAGTGCCGTGGAACTGGATGCCTTGCTCCTCACCCATTTGCACAAGCGGCACACCCAAGCCTTCGATCGGCTCAGCGACACCGCTTATGTGCGGATGCTGATCCTGCCCGTCCCTGAAAACGAAGCGGAAGCAGCGATTGCCGATTCTCTGAACAAGATCGCCGAGAAGAAAAACATCCCCGTGCGCACGTACACACGGGGTGAAACCGGTATTGGATTTTGTGATGTTACGATCCGCCCGGACACGGCGATGATCCGTCGGTCCACCCATCCCGTGATTGCGGTATCTGTAGCCGCTCACGGCAAGGAGATCGCTTATGTGGGCGCATCCGCCAGCGAGGGATTGGACACACGGGATCTGCGCCGGTATGACGCCGTGATTTTCGGAATCCACGGTCCCATATACAAATCCGAGTGGGATGTTGTCTTGAGCGACACGCCCATCGGTCTGGTATTCCGTGGAAATGCGGCAGAATTTGCTTCCGGGAATGTAAAAGGAAAGATGGATACGCACCTCACCGTCCGCTCAGACGAGCCTTTCCGGATCCGCCTCGCTCCCGCATCATCCAAGAAGCCCTGACACATACAAAAGCACCACGGCCTGAAACAGAATGATGATGGGGATACCCAGCATGAATTTGCTGTGGCGGGTTTTGTGCCGGATCATCACCATGGTGATGTACATGGCCACCGATCCGCCCAGCGCACTGAGGAGAAGCAGCGTATTCTCCGGCACCCGCCGCTTGGACGGATCGGGAGCACGCAGCTTGTCTATCACCGTTACGGTGGCCGCAATCAGGGAGATCAGGCAGAAATAACCGAGCACCACCATGAATAAAACATCCCCGTGCTCGTAGAGGAATTCATTCCACATACTTTGCCGACTCCTCTTGCGCCATGCTGTCGCACCGTTCGTTGTAGGGATGGCCGGCGTGGCCTTTGACCCATACGTATTCGATGGTATGCACCTCGCACAGATCCAGAAGTCTTCCCCACAGATCCGGATTCAGAGCCGGGGAGCCGTCACTCCGTTTCCACCCTTTGCTGCGCCAGGATTTTGCCCATCCCTTGGACAAACCGTCCAGCACATATTTTGAATCGGAGGTAAGGGTGATTTCGCAGGGCTCCTTCAGCCGCTCCAGTGCGGAGATCACGGAAAGAAGCTCCATGCGGTTATTGGTAGTGGAGGGATCGCCGCCGCTCAAAACCAATTCCCGCCCCTTATACACCAGGATGGCACCCCATCCGCCGGGGCCGGGATTGAATCGGCAGGAGCCGTCCGTATACAGATCAACGTGTTTCAAAATGTACCTCCTCCAAGGGGAGTTTTAATCTCTGTTTATTATACCATATGTCAGAAGCGTTTGCAACCGGGAAAGGATGCAAACGCTTTTTGTATCCCCTCGCATTTCGTCGCATATACTGCATTGAGGTCGAAAACGACCGATGTATTTTGCCGTCACCGGCAAGAATGAATAAGGAGATCCCGCCCATGCGGGGATATAAGTATGAAAGTGAAAAACGAGAACTACACTCCGAGGGAGCGAATCAATCGGGAAATGCTCGATCGGATGCTGGCCGATGAGGCGCGCCGGGATGCGTGCGAGATGAATCCTCCCTCTCCCATCGCCTCCTATCCGTGTGCCGCACCTGTCAACGCCTGCCCATCCTGCGGCAGAAACACGCCCAGCCAGACGCGGGCAAAGGCCGATTGCATACCGGGCCGTCGGGATACGGCGGACACCCCGGCCGGCGTTTGCCGCACGCCCGTATATCCGG
>JAZSCY010000267.1:0-2193 GCA_045530875.1 Eubacteriales bacterium | reverse complement strand
AACGGATTGAAGGATCCGTCCACCAGATAGGCGGTGCACAGCACGAGAAGTACCAGCATTACGGGGGTGATCACAACATTTGTGATTTTTGGAGTGATCTTGGATACAGCCGTCTTTACAACGGGAGTGGATCCAATGATGGCCGCGATCATAAGAACCGCATAACTGCGCAGATAGTACAGCGTTTCTGTGGTGACGAGGGGAATACCACCCGCGCCGAACAGACCGCCCACGTCGCCTGCAATACCGCCCAGACCGTTTGCGTTGAAAATAACGAAGCTGATGATCATAATGAACAGCAGATATACACGGGACAGAACGCGGGGAAGCTTTTTCAGAATCTTTCCGATCCACAACTTTTCGATGATCAAAAAGAATGCGAAATACAACCCCCACAGAACAAAATTCCAGTCCGCGCCGTGCCACAATCCGGTCAGCATCCAAACCACAAAGAGATTAAACAGCCAGCGGAGGGTAGAGGTGCGGTTGCCGCCCATGGGTATATACACGTAATCCCGGAACCAGGAGCCCAGGGACATATGCCAGCGACGCCAGAATTCCGTTACACTGGTAGAAATAAAGGGATAGTTGAAGTTCTCAATAAAGTGGAATCCAAAGATTCTGCCCAGACCGATGGCCATATCGCTGTAGCCGGAGAAATCGAAATAGATATGCAGGCAGAAGGCGATGGCGTACACCCAGAAGAACAAAACGGATTTCTCATTCGATTCACGGAAGATGTCGCACAATTCACCCAAGGGATTGGCGATCAGGATCTTCTTGGCCAGACCCACCGTGAAACGGAAAGCACCGGAGGAGAACAGCTCCGCCGTGTGGGATCTCTGCTTCAGCTCAGCCGCTACGTCGGTGTACCGAACGATCGGACCGGCGATCAACTGGGGGAAGAGTGCCACATAGGTGGCCAGATCAATATAATTCCGCTGCGCCTTTGTGTCACCGCGATATACATCGATGACATAACTGATGCTTTGGAACGTGTAAAAACTGATACCGATGGGCAAAGCGATCTTCAGAAGCGGAATGGAGATGCCAAAAATACCGTTCAGGTTGGCGATCATAAAATCCGCATACTTGAAGAAACCGAGCAAAAGAAGTCCCGCGCCAACACCAATCCATAAAAAAACACGCGCATACCGCGTGCCGCGGAAACGCTCAATGAGCAGTCCCGCGGCATAGCTTATGGTTATGGATGTCAACATCAGCAGGGTGTATTTGGGTTCTCCCCAAAAGTAGAAGAACAAACTGAAGAAGAGAAGTACAAAGTTCTTCAGTTTTCCGGGAGCGATATAGTACAACAGAAGTACTGCCGGAAGAAAATAGAACAGAAAGGGAATACTTGAGAAGAGCATATCAGCCTCCCGATAGAATCAGAAATTATTTCTCCAACTTCTCGCCGGGGTTGCCGACAACGGAAACAAATGCGTCATACAGAGCGTTGGTGATGGTAGCACCGCCAAAATCTTCGCCGGCCATAACCATGATTACCAGATCGCAAGCGTCGCCAACAACCATGTGGTCAGCTGCAACGCAAACCCACTTGCGCATGTTCATGTTGTCGAAGATCTCCTGCTTAACAGCAGCGATGTCAGCGCCTTCCTTAACGCGTGCGATGCAGAGGGAGTAGGGCTGAGAGCCGAACATGGTCTCGGACCAAACTGCTTCGGTGAGGTTGTCACCGTTTGCCAGACCGAAGTAGTAGTTTACAGCATCAGCGTCTGCTACGTCGATAGCAACAGCGGGGCCTGCCATGAACTCGGGGGTATGTGCTTCGTAGATAGCGGTTACCAGATCTTCCAGAGTGCCCTCATAAGGGGTAACCTTATCTGTCTGCTTACCGCAGGCAACAACAGACAGTATCATGAGAGCAGCGAGTACGATTGCAAGAATTCTTTTCATTGTGATAATCCTCTTTTCATTTTTTTAATTTTCCGTGAAAGCGTACCAAACGCCTTCCTCGGTTTGATAACTAAGGGTAATGGTTGCCAGAGTGTTTTCATGGGAATCCATGAACTGTGCTACAGGGGCAATTTGCGATGTGCCGGGATCCACCGACCAGTATGCAGCCTGTCCTGCCTGAATGAGTCCGGACTGTCCCGCATAATGCAGATTACCGTCCTCATCCGGGAGAAGAAGCTTACCATGGTTGATCACCACGAACACGTCACATCCGAA
>JAZSCY010000219.1:0-3466 GCA_045530875.1 Eubacteriales bacterium | reverse complement strand
AGGTGGTGATTTTATGGAAACAAAAGATACAAGCTTGGAAGAACTGACCGAGTTTTATCATTCTCTTTGGTGCATCTTTTTTCAATCGCAAAGAAATCCACTTCACTCTCCGCACTCCGTCTTCATAGTAGGTAACAATTGCGTAGCAATTATTTCTCTTGGTCGTCATCGATACTCTTACTTCTTTCACAATAATATTATCCTTTCAAAATAAAATCCATTGATGACTGCTCTGGATGATGCGGTTGTGGACGGATTGATTGTGCAAAACCCGGCGCAATACGTTAAACTGCCTGCCAAGCGTTCCTCGCACAGAAAGGAAAACTTTCTCACAGCGGAACAAGCGGTGGAGATGCTTAAACTGTTCGAGGGAACACCATTTTATGCAATTGTGTATACGACGTTGTTTTACGGATTGAGAAAGTCGGAAGCGCTGGGACTGAAATGGAGTTCTGTGGACTTTGCCAACGACACATTGACTCTTGAGAATGTTGTGGTGAAGAACAAGACAATAGAAGAGAAGGCCACCATGAAGACATCGGCAAGCTATCACACGTATCCTCTGATTCCTGATGTTAAACGAGTATTACTGAAGCAGCGACTTTGGCAAAATGAGAACCGAGAAAAGTTTGGAAAAAATTATATTGAAAGTGATTTTGTGTTTACGTAGGAGAATGGAAGGGCTTTTCGTTCAGATGGGATTTACAGAAGCTTTCAACGGGTTCTGATGCGCAATCATTTCACACCAGTGCTTCGCTTTCACGATCTAAGACATAGCACGGCGAGTATGCTATATGCTCGAGGCTGGGATTTGAAGGATATTCAAATGTGGTTGCGGCATGCAGATATTAAAGTAACGGCCGACATCTATACGCACATTGAGCAAAGCATTGCCAAAGAAGTTCCGGATTATCTGCAAAATGTGTTTGCTCCGATTCCTCAGCAAAAGTGTAGAGTGATTGAGTTCACAGACAGCAAGAAGTAATACAAAAATCAGTCCTTCACGCGAAATGTGTGGAGGACTGATCTTACTAATGAAGTGCTCAATGCTATGTCTATATGCTGAATAGTCTTTGCCATGGAAAGTGCGATTGCTCTCAGTATCAGAAGTGCTTAATATTTTGCTTTGGAGGGCTATTTTTGTAATCATGCTATTGAAAAATCTTACCATTTGGGGTACAATTATTCTGATTAGGTATATCTTCACTGCGGAATAACATTTGGTCTGTAAAAGAAGGTTTGTATAGCCTCTCGCAATAATGACATAAATGGTATTTTGGCATTTTCATAATCAGAGACGGAGGAACATAATGAAGAGAATAGTTTGTGTTCTACTCACCATTCTATTATTGACAGGGACTGCGTATGCGGCGATAGAGGTTTCCATTCCGGATAGAAACACATTGATCGGCGAGCAATACTACGTCACTGTCAGTATCTCAGAGAATCCCGGATTCGCTTCTGTCCAGATGGAACTGTATTACGACGCATCGGTTATCCGCTGTGTGAAAGTAGTTCCCGGAGATGTGCTGAAAGGGATGCTTTGCGACAGTAATCCGAATACTGGCGGAGGACGCACCAGTGCCATTCTGTCTGCAGCAGGATTTGAGGATACAGAAAAAAACGGAACGGTTGCCACCTTTGTTTTTGAGAAACCCGGGGAAGGGGATCCCGCGTTTGCCATCGAATTGATCGAATTCCGACGTGCAGACGGCGCATTTGTCCGTTGCGATGTAAGGGTGACTAATAATTACTCATCGCCTCCGGAAACCAATCCACCGGAAACCAATCCACCGGAAACAGATCCACCGGTGACAGACCCACCGGTGACAGCACCGATCATTCCGAATTATCCGCCGTTTTTCCCGCCGTTTGGCTGGGACACCAATCCGCCGGAAACGGAACCCGCTGAAACAGCCCCCGTTCCCGAGCCCCAACGGGATCCAAAATTGGATTTGCCCGCGTTCCGGGACGAGGAAATGCAATCTCCCAAAATTTTCACCGACGTAAGTGCTCATTGGGCAAAAACGTATATAAGAGAAGCAAACGCCCGCGGAATTATGCAGGGATATCCCGATAACACATTCTTGCCGGATAAAGAGATGACCCGGGCAGAATTCGCCACCATGCTGTGGAATATTGCCGATCGGCCATCCTTCCGCCTTGCCATCCCGTTCCGGGATGTGGAATACGGAGAATGGTATTACGGTGCGGTTGGTTGGGCGTATGAAATGGGATACATAAACGGCATCTCAGAGAATACCTTCGATCCCGGTGGAACGATCACCCGCGAGCAGGCTATGACGATTCTGTACCGGTTTACAGGAGAAACCCATGAGCCGAATTCTCTGGCCGAATATGAGGACAGGGGAGAGATCTCCCTGTACGCTGTCAAACCCATGAACTGGGCAGTACACGAAGGGTTGATGCAAGGAACAGACGCCACTCATCTGTCCCCCGGAGCATACGCAACCAGAGCGCAATTGGCCGCCATCATGGTGCGGTACATTCACTATATACAATCCCGAAGCACATATTAAGGAGGAAGACCAATTATGAAACGCAGTATCAGTATGTTGCTTGCTTTGTGCCTGTTTTTGGGCGTGATTACGCCTGTGCTGGCAAGCAGCGAAATCCGTATAGCGGATGAAATCCCCACAGTACAGGAAACTGTGGAGGAAACACCTGCCGAGGGTACATATGTACAGGGCGTAGTCCTGTTTGCATTGGACCGGGCCGATCGGTTTGACGCGCTGGCCGATCTGCTGAGCGCCTTTGGCGTCCGTGAAGTAGAACCTCTGTTCACCGAAAACGGCGAGGCAGTCGGATTCGGTGAAAGGGAAGAGGTGTGGTATCGCGCCTCCGTTACGTCAGATGTGGGCGCAGCCGTCAACGGCATCGCCGCTCTGGAGGGTGTCGTCTGCGCCGAGCCGGAGTACATCTACACATCCCAGGACTACGGTTCTCCCACGGAGATCGAGATGTCCAAGGACTGGGCGTACAAGAAACTCCACAAGCACGAGAACAAGTACTGGTGGAAAGATCACTTTAACCATGACGAAGCCCCCGGCTTCGGAACGGTTGTGGCCGTAATCGACACCGGTGTGGACTACACCCACGAGGATCTGGCATCCTCCATGTGGGTGAACGTGGCCGAGATGTACGGTACACCCGGCGTGGATGACGACGGCAACGGCTACATCGACGATATCCACGGCGTGGACGTGACCGCATACGGCGAGAAGGCCGGCAATCCCATGGACGATCACGGACACGGTACCCATGTGGCCGGTATTATCGCCATGTCCTCAAACAAGAAGGGCGGCGTAGGTCTGGCATACGGTGCCAAGATCATGGCGATCAAGGCCGGTCAGTCCACAGGTTCGTTTGCCTCCACCGATATTGCAAAGGCTATCACCTACGCACATATGATGGGCGCTGACGTAATCAATATGTCGTTCGGCGG
>JAZSCY010000189.1:0-2686 GCA_045530875.1 Eubacteriales bacterium | reverse complement strand
AACCCGGTACATTTCGTTGCGGAGCGTATCGTCGGTACAGCATTTTTCCACCCGTTCCGCCAGCGACAGCATCCTTTTCACTTTGTCATCGGCAAAATCTTTCCGCATCACCACCGCCAGCATCACTTTGACATAGTTTTCATAGTGATCCGGATTCAATTCGATCTCCCGCATCCATGCATCGTATTCGCCGGCCCAGTCGTTGCACTGCTTATACGCGCTGATCTTCTTCAAAAATTCCTCCCGATGCTCAATCCCCCACACTGCATCCATGGAAAAAAGAGAGTCGATGGAACAGCGGTACAGCAGAGCGATTTTCGGAAGGAGGGCGATATCCGGTGAGAGCAGTCCCCGCTCCCACTTGGATACGGTCTGGGAGGTGACCCCCAAATGCTCCGCCGCCGTCTCCTGGGTCATCTTGCGGGACAGGCGCAATTCTTTCAGTTTGTCTTTCAGTTCCATATCCACCTCAGGATTTGTTTTTCATCCAGTAGTTATACGTTTTTCGTCTCCACAGAAGCAACGCGATCAGATAGCACAGGCAGGTGATCACCGCGCTCAGGAAGTAGCCGATGAAGGATTCCCCGAGAATCGCGCTGAAGATACACAAGGAAACATAAATAAACGTCAAAGGCGATCCGGTGGGCTTTTTGGTAATCAGTTCCGTAATCGCATTGACAGCAAAACAAAGCATGACGATGGCCGCGAGGGAGATCAGCGTTTTCGCTTCCCGCCGCAGAATCCGCTTCAAATCGTCGAAAAAAGATTTGTACGCACATTCTTTATAATCCGCGAGCACTTCCTTTTCCCCATCGGAATTTCGGATTTTCAGAAAATACAAAAGGAAAAATACGCATGCCGCACTGGCCATGAGGCAAAGGAGGAACAATCTCAGCGTTTCGTTCTCCACACCGCTCAAAATAGCGCCCCATACAATAGATAGCCCAATATATGCAGCCAAAGTGGCGGCCGATGCCAGCGTAATATTCCACAAAATCTTTTTCATACAGATTCCTCCATTGTGATTTACCTTGGAGACTGCCGGCATGTCGCCGCAGGCGAAACGATGACGTTCCCGTCATCGCGGCAGGCTCGCGTACACAGCAAGTTAGCATAAAAGTCCGGTTCACCGGATGCTGTGTACATTATACCACACAAAAGAACCCGCTGTAAATGGACAATATGGCACACCTTTCTGTCCGTTTTGTATCAACTTGCACGGATTTCCCCGCTTGCAATCCGCCCCTGTCTGTGGTAGAATGAAGAAAAAATGCCGAGGATCCCCCATGCCCTATCTGTATCTTGCCTGCACCATGATCTGCTCCGCCGCGCTGAATCTGCTGGGCACATTTTTCAACCGAAAAAACGCCGCCCGGCCAAACGCCAGCAGCGTATACAATATTCTTGTGGCCTGCAGTGCCGCCCTCACCTGGATGGCGGCCACTCTGGTAAATCCCGCTTTCCACCCCGCCGTTCTTCTGTATTCCGCCGGTTACGGCATCTGCTTCACCCTGGCCATCGGCGGTCTGATCGGAGCCTTGAAGCACGGGCCCGTTCCCCTCACCGCCTTTGCCAAGCAGCTGTCCCTCATCTGCGTGTCCCTGTGGGGATTCGTGTTCTGGCAGGTGAAGATCACGGCGTTTACCGTCATCGGTCTTTTGCTCCTGGCCGCTTCGCTTTATCTGTGCTTTTTGTCCGGGAACAGCCGCTCAGGCCGGATTTCGGCAAAGTGGATTTTCTATGTGGGAATGCTGATCGCGGGCAACGCAGGATGCTCCATCATCCAAAAATATCAGCAGATGGCCTTTGACGGACAGTACGGCAATGCCATGATGCTGGCCGCCTCGCTTTTGTCCGCCGCACTGTGCGCTCTGCTTGCACGAAAAAATCCCACGCCCCGATGGCGGGAGATTCTGCGGGATTCCTGGTTCTATCCCGTTTTGGCGGGCATGAGCAGCGCGCTGATGAATCTGTTCGTGATCCTTCTCGCCTCCACTACTCTGTCACCCTCTATCATCTATCCCGGCCAGGCCACCGGCGGATTCATTCTGACCACGCTGATCTCCCTTTGCTTTTTGCGGGAGAAAATCTCCCCTCGGGTGGGCGTCGGCCTTGCCATCGGTGCGGCGGCGCTGGTTCTCCTTAACGTATAAAATAAAGCCGAACTTTACTCGCATGAATAAAGTCCGGCTTTTCGCTTTTGTTACCCGATGTTTGGGAGCCGACACTGCCTGGTGCAGTTGATAAAGATAAAAACAAAACTCCACCCTCGTGGGATAAAGTCCGGTTTTCGCTGGCGCCACCCGATGCTTGGAAGCCAGCACTGCCGGTGGTGCAAACAAAAACAAAACCGAACTCTCCCTTCGTGGGATGAAGTCCGGCTTTTCGCTTTTGTTACCCGATGTTTGGGAGCCGACACTGTCGGCCTGGTACAGTTGATAAAGATAAAAACAAAACTCCACCCTCGTGGGATGAAGTTCGTTTTTCGCTGTCGCCACCCGATGTTTGGGAGCCGGCACTGCCGGTGGTGCTCCTGACAGGGGTCGAACCTGCACGCTTGCGCACTGGATCCTAAATCCAGCGTGTCTGCCAATTCCACCACAGGTGCTTATAGTTGCCGTCTGTCCGAGCTGTCAAGCGTCTATCCGCTTTGTTGAATTTGATATTCAAGAGTACTATCTCTCTT
>JAZSCY010000142.1:0-27660 GCA_045530875.1 Eubacteriales bacterium | reverse complement strand
CCATCGTTACCTACATCATCTCCGCTCTCTTCCTGGTGAAATTCTTCCTGGCTGTATAATTCGTAAAATCTATAAACCCGCCGAAGACATCCGTCTCCGGCGGGTTTTTTGTTGTGTGCAAGAATCTGCCAAAATGAACTTCCGCTGTGGAAAGCGAAGGGCTGTCTTTGCGGAATAAATATTGTTATCAAGGAGGAATTTCTCTCCTTTTTGTTTTTTTGGAAATCAGTTTTTCCTATATTTTGGAATAACAGAAACCGGAACAATCTGCTACAATATGTACTGTGCGTTTATTATCAATGCAAGGAGGCAGTAATTATGAAAAACGCAATGTACGGATACATTCGTGTATCCGCAAAAGATCAACACGAGGAAAGGCAGGTGAAAGCGCTGGCGGAATACGGAGTCCCCCCGGAGCATATGATCTGTGATAAACAGTCCGGAAAAGATTTTGACAGACCCGGTTATACGAGGCTGTTGAAAAAAATAAAACCGGGCGACGTTCTTGTTATCAAGAGCATCGATCGGCTGGGAAGGAATTATGAGGAAATCCTGAAACAGTGGGATCTCATAACGAAAGACAAGCAAGTGGATATAGTGGTTCTGGATATGCCCCTGTTGGACACGCGCGGGGGAAAAGATCTGATGGGCAAGGTGATCTCCGATATTGTGCTGCAGCTGCTTAGTTACGTGGCGCAGACAGAAAGAGAATTTATCCGACAGAGACAGCGAGAGGGTATCGAAACCGCACGGGCCAGAGGTGTTCATCTGGGGCGGAAATCTACCCAGCGCCCCGGAGAGTACGAAATGGTCAAAACAATGTGGGTGCAGGGCCAGTTGTCCGGACGTGAAGCGGCGGGCAGACTGGGCGTTTCCCACACTTTGTTTCGCAAATGGGTGAGGAGCGATGAGGAAATCGGTTAATAAACAAACTTGAATAATTATATAATGTAAAAAAGCGCAAAGGTAGACCTTTAATTCCGTAAAAACATTGACAAAATTAAATATAACTGCTATAATTTATCATGTATATTTATAACAAAAACGCACATTTTTGACAATGTTCGTGTCTCGTCCTCCTTGTGCATAAAGGTCTACCTTTCGTTCCGGAAAGATAAAAAACAGTGTCGCAGACGGCACATACAGTTTCCCTCAAAACTACGTTTTCCTCCCATCGTCTGTTTCCTCTCAGCGGGCGGCGGGCGAATCTCCTGATTACGAATCCGAATAAAAATTATAGAATATGAGGCGTGAATTATGAAAATCAAACTGGCAATTTTAGAAAAAGATGCAGTATACCTCGGGAGAATCGTGAACGTGTTTGGAACGAGATATGCGGAGAAGTTCCAGATATATTCGTTCACGGAGCCGGAGGTGGCGATGGCTACTCTGGCAAATACGAGAATGGATGTGCTTTTGGTCAGTGACGAGTTTGATTTGAATCCGGAAAAATTGCCGCGGCGGTGCGGCTTTGCTTATTTTGTGGATTCTCCGGATATTGACACATTGAATGGACAGAAGACCATCTGTAAGTTCCAGAAGGCGGATCTGATTTACAAACAGATTTTGAGCATTCACTCGGAAAATGCAGGGTATCTGTCGGATATCAAGTTCGGAGATGACCACGGCAAATTGCTTGTGTTCCAGTCTGTGAGCGGCGGCGCGGGAGCATCGTCCATGGCGGCTGCCTGCGCGATGCACATAGCCAAAAAAGGAATGCGGGCGCTGTATCTGAATCTGGAGACTTTTGGCGCGTCGGATGTGTTCTTTGAAGGCCCCGGCCGGGAATCCATGAGTGATGTGATCTACGCGGTAAAGAGCAAAAAGTACAATTTGGCCATGAAGTTGGAGAGCAGCGTAAAGCAGGACGAGAGTGGCGTGTATTTTTACTCGCAGCCGGAATTGGCACTGAATATGATGGAGTTTACTCCTGAGGAAATTCTTCGCCTTGTGACGGAGATCCAGCTGACCGGAAAATTCGATTACATCATAGCGGATACGGAATTTTCTCTGCATCCGGAGGCATTAAAACTGTGCAGAAAGGCCAATACCCTGGTATGGGTGGGAGAGGGCTCGGAAGTATCCAATACAAAACTGAGCCGTGCTGCCCAGGTGCTCCGGCAGTTGGAGGAAAACGAGGATTATCCGCTCACCAACCGTCTGGCATTGATTTACAATAAGTTCAGCAATAAGACAAATCAGGTTCTCAGCGATGCCGGTATCAAGAATATCGGCGGAGCGCCCCGATATGAACACGCATCCGCGAAAGATGTACTGATGCATCTGTCCGGTATGGAGATGTTTGATAAACTGATGTGAGGCAGGAGAAATACGGATGGATTTTGAGTACGAACAGAGAATTGTAACCGAGATTAAACGGTATGTTTCCGAAAATTTCCCTTTGAGCCAGATGTCCGACCAGGAACTGGAGGACAAAATCGAAGAAGTGGTTTTCCAGCGCCTGCGGGATGTGTACTGTTCTATCGATCAGAAGGTTTCCATCGTACAGCAGGTGTACAGCTCCATACGCGGATTTGGCCTTCTGGACTCCATTATCAACGACGATACCATCACCGAGGTAATGATCAACGGGCCAGAAAACGTGTTCATTGAGCAAAACGGCAGACTGTTCAAGTTGGATAAACAGTTTGAAAGCCAGCGCCGGCTGGAGGATATCATTCAGCGTATTGTTGGTTTGGCGGGACGGGAAGTAAACCAGGCCAATCCGATCTGTGATACCCGCTTGCCGGACGGTTCCCGAGTGAATGTGGTTTTGCCGCCCATTGCGCTGTGCGGACCTACACTGACCATCCGAAAATTCTCCAAAACGCCGATGACCATCGAGAAGCTGATCGAGTATGGCTCCCTTACAAAGGAAATCGCGGAAAAGCTGGAACTGCTGGTGAAGGCAAAATACAACATTTTCATCAGCGGAGGTACAGGCTCCGGTAAAACTACGTTTTTGAACGCCCTGTCCAACTACATCCCTAAGGATGAGCGAATCATTACGATTGAGGACTCGGCGGAACTCCAAATTACAGGCGTGGAAAATTTGGTCAGCTTGGAAACCAGAAACGCCAATGCGTCCGGTGCAGGTCAGATTACCATCCGTGATTTGATCAAATCTTCCCTCCGTATGCGTCCGGAGAGAATTGTCGTAGGCGAGGTTCGCGGCGGTGAGGCACTGGATATGCTGCAGGCTATGAATACCGGTCATGACGGATCGCTTTCCACCGGACACGCCAATTCCACGGAGGATATGCTCAGCCGTCTGGAGACCATGGTGCTGCAGGGATCGGCGGGGTTGCCTTTGGAGGCCATCCGTCAGCAGATTGCCTCGGCGGTGGATATAATCATCCACTTGTCCCGTCTTCGGGATAAAACAAGAAAAACCATGGAAATCACAGAGATTGTGGGATACGAGGATGGAAAGATCGTTTTGAATCCTCTGTACGTGTTTGAGGAAGACGAGAACAGCACGCTGGAGAAAGTATCGGGAAGCCTGAGAAGAACAGCCAACCCGATGAAAAATGACTATAAGCTGCGTCTTGCAGGTATTATGACGGAGATTTAACGGAATTATGGGATTATTCAAAAAAGAAAAAAAGGAACTCGAGCCGCAGTATTACATGTCGGCCACCAATATTCCTACATACAACTACAAAGTGTATCACATGAAAATGTGGGAAAAGGTGGCGTATTTTCTCGCGGCATTTGCGGTGGGCGCCGTGGTGGGCTATCTGTTTTACGGCGGTATCGGCAAGGATGAGTTTGGCGATCCCACAACCTTGACTCGTGTGTTGGATGTGCTGATTTCCACGGTGATCGGATTGATAGCCGGATTTCTGTTTCTTCCTATTCGTACGGAGCAGATCATCACCGCGCAGAAAAAGAAGTTGAACAGCCAGTTCCGGGATATGCTGGAGGCTCTGAACACCTCTCTTGGCGCCGGAAAAAATGTGGTGGATTCGTTCTATGCCGTGTATGAGGATCTGAAAGTTCAGTATGACAGATCCGCCTACATACTGAAGGAATTGGAAATCATCCTGGCCGGATTCACCAACAACATTGATATTGAGGACACGCTGAAGGATTTCGGCGACCGCAGCGGAAGCGAAGACATCGTCAGTTTTGCCAATGTGTTCCGGATTTGTTACCGGAAGGGCGGCGATATCAAAGACGCGATCCGAAGCACCCACGCCATTCTGGATGACAAAATGGAAATCGTTGAAGATATCGAAACGGTAGTCACATCCAGCAAAACGGAACAGAATGTGATGTTGATCATGCCGATTTTGCTGGTGGGAATGATCAAGATGATGAGTCCGGACTTTGCAGCAAATTTCGCGTCTCCCTCCGGCATTCTGGCCACGACCGTGGCGTTGGCTGTTTTTGTCGCCTCTTACTTCATTGGTAAGGCAGTACTGAAAATCAAGTTGTAACCGGGGAGGTTTATATGCTTACATCCTTGGATTTGATTATTTACGGAATTGGATTGATTCTGCTTCTTTTGTGGATATTGTTCTTCTTGACGGGACTGAAATACAGCAAACTGTTTGTTCCCCTGGATGAGGAGGAATATCCTTTTAAGGAAATCTATATTGTGGGACACGCCGCCATGCGGATGTTCCGATATAAATACCGCTCCGCCGCTGACCGGAAACTGAGAAAGGAAATCAGCGTTTTGCAGGGGGAAAAGTACGCAGAGTATTATCTGCGTGTGGTTCATGCGCAGAAGGTGTCGATTGCTTTGACGATTGCTGCGCTGGGTGCCCCTTTGTACGGCTTGGCAGACAGTGCTGCCATGATGGCGGTGGTGCTGCTGCTTGCCGGATTGGCTTACTACTACTTTGGTACCGTTACACAGGAAAAAATCCTGAAGCGCTCCGAGGAGCTTTTGTGCGATTTTCCCAGTGTGGTTTCCAAGTTGGCGCTGCTTACCAATGCAGGCATGGTTTTGCGGGAAGCCTGGGAGGAAGTGGCGTTTACCGGAGATTCCGTTTTGTATACGGAAATGAAAAAGACGGTAGGCGAGATGAAAAACGGTGTGTCTGAGGTGGACGCGTTCTTCAATTTCGGCTCACGCTGCATGATTCCCGAGATCAAGAAATTTGCTTCAACCGTTGTACAGGGCCTGGTCAAAGGCAACAGCGAATTGAGCAGCATGCTGATGGCGCAAAGTAAGGAAGTATGGGCGGCGAAAAAACAGTATGTTCGCCGACAGGGTGAAAAGGCAGCCAGCAAACTGACCATCCCCATTATGCTCATGTTTATCGGTATATTGATCATGGTTATTGTCCCAGTGTTTTCCAACCTGGGAATATGATTATGGCTCTATATAAATTTTCAGGAAAGGAGGACTTTAATGATGACTGCAATTGATAGATTCCTTATGAGAATGTCTTGGAAAGTGCGTTCTTTCTTTGTAAAAGAGGACGGCGCTGCGCAAATCGTTACCATGGTAGTTTTGATTGCTATCGCGGTTGTTCTGGCGATTCTTTTTAGAAATGAGATCAAGACTCTGATCGAAGATTTGTTTGAGGATATTGTCGGAGAAACTGATAAAATCTTTACGGAAAACTGAAATTCGCATTCAGACGTCTGTATGACGGTCTTCGGACCGTCATACAGCTGTTTGATCACAGGGGATGGTACAAGTTTAAAGAAAAATCGGGAGGCAGGAAGTATGTCCGCACAGAATAAGGAAAGAGGCGCCCTGATTGTGGAGGCGACCATCGTATTTCCGGTCATGTTTATTGTAATATTTTTTATACTGATTTCAGGAAATGCTTTTCTTCAGAAATGCAGGATCGAAAATATTACCAATAAATACGCTCTGCAGGGAGCCTCCTATTGCGCGGATCCTATGCTGGACGAGTTGGAAGAGCAGAAAATCCCCGGTTATAAGGACACAGACATCCGCCCCTATCGGTACGTTCTGGGCGGAATGAGCGATGTGGTATCGGATATTCAGAAACAAGTGAACAACGAAGTCAAAAAAATGGGTACGGGCTTGTTTACTCGCATGAAGCC
Organism: Eubacteriales bacterium; assembly: GCA_045530875.1. Classification (GTDB taxonomy): domain Bacteria; phylum Bacillota; class Clostridia; order Oscillospirales; family CAG-272; genus SIG701. Next base: position 21,627 of record JAZSCY010000142.1, on the reverse strand, counting down.
ATCGGATGTGCACGTTCGGGCCGGATTTAAAAACGGATTCATCTACTCCAATTTCTGGGTGGAAATCCAGTGCCGTATCTGCATCCCCATTCGTCTTCTGGGTGCCAAGGATTTTATTTATCTGGATGTGAATACCCGCTCGGATATGCCGGTATCGGATACCACGGAATTTATCCGCACCATCGATCTGGTGGAGGATTATGTGGAGAGATCCGGCCTCAAGGAAAAGATTGACGAAGTGGCGGAAAAAACAACCAACACGTTCAGTGGTATGCTGGATAAAGCAGCGGCTGCTATAGGTTTGAAGAAGTGACGGAGGACAACCATGGAACGTTTTTCTAAAGGAACGCGGGGTGCGGTATCGGTATTTTTGGTTTTGATCCTGATACCCAGCATTCTGTTTTGCAGCGTGTTTGTAGATTTGAGCCGTGTGTTTCTCTCCAAATCACTGGCGGAATCTTCAGCGGATCTGGCTTTGAATACGTTGCTCACCAACTACGATGCGGATCTGAAAAACTGGTACGGTCTGGCCGCTTCCTGCCAGACGATTGAGGAGTTTTACGAGGTTTCCTATCAGACGTTTGAGAAAATGATGCTGAGCCAGGGACTCTCATCGGATGATATTTATTCCGTCATCGACAAAGCCGTCGAGTTCAATGAGAACTATGTTGCACAGAATGGTTCTCTTGGAAATCTTCTTCAGATGGAAGTGCTTGGCGAGGAAAACGGAATCTCCGTGGTGGATACCGGCGAACCCGGCGCGAATCTTACCAATCCCACACTGATCAAGGATCAGATGGTGGAATTCATGAAATACCGCGCTCCCATTGAGCTTACCGTGGATCTGATCGAGCGGCTCAGCAAAGACGAAAGTGTGGCCGCTACCGAGACTTTGGCTCAGGACGAGAAGATTGTCAAGGCCAAAAATGAGCATTATGAGGCGGAAGGCGAGTTTTTGATGGCGGCATACAACAGCTATATTGCCATCATGGATTACGTGGAGATGATCCGGAAAGACGAGATGAGCAGTGATGCTTTGCGCGCTGCTGTTCAGGAGCTTCAGGGATACAGAACTTCCTATCAGATGATCAACGACGCACTGGTGTACCATCTTTTCAGTACGGACGATCTGCGCGAAGCGGGACAGTATAAGCATGTAACGGTCAGCGTTCCGTCTTACGGTGCCCGGGATGTCCGCAGCGGAAAGAGAACGGTAGAAGAGGAAGGAGAAGAAGGCGAGGAGCCGAAAAAGTATACAATCAGCTACATCACCGGAAGCAAGATCAACCGATTGCTCAACGATCTGGAAGACGCCATTGAATCCTTCAACGCCAAAAAAGCAGATATCGAGCAGGCAGGAGCAGCCCTTCTCGATATAACCTACGGAGAAACCGACGATCTGGCCAATCCCGTGCAGTGGTGGGCCCAGATGTACGATAAAGTGGGCGGAAATAAAACAAAATCCCTTCAGACCGCTGCCAACAATCTGGCGGAGGCCTTTGCGTGTGTGGAGGCCATCGATGATTGCGACGAGATCAAGGGAGAGCCGAAATCCGGGTGGGTCTCTACCAAAAACGCCCTGGAATTGCAGGCCTCGCAGTTGATTTATACATATCTTTCCGCCAAAATCACAGTTACGGCGGAGGATACCTATCTTCGCATCGTGGATAAGCTGGAGAGTGTCTCCAAAAGCCACATCAACGATATTCAGCCCGGAAAGAATATGGTGACGGTGAACGGAATGGAAGTATCCGTCACCGAAGCCGTTGCCCGGATCTCTGCCAATCTGGAGGGATGGATGACCCGGCTGGATAAATACATTAAGCAGCTGAATCTGATTATAGATGGTTCCCCTCCGCTGTCCGGAGGAGATGTGCCCAGCCTGCCCAAACTGAAGGAATTGGCTGAGGGTTACGATACCACACTGAAATCATGGACAGATGTAACGGAGAAGGCCACACAGGACAGCAAGATTAAGACCCAGAGCGAAACGGAGATCAGCGGAAAGCAATCCACCATCGTTGCGTCCGAGGTTTCCAAAGAGCGTGTGGACGAATTGGAAAAGCGGCTGAAGAATATTCGCTCCCAGTTTGAAGATCTGAAAAAACAGATCGAAAGCTTGAAATACGGCGGCGATAAGTTGCTGAAAATCACCGATTACGATGAGCTGTATAAGGCAGCCAAAGGAACCATCAGCAAAAACAATATTCCTTTGAACAACGGGGAATTGAAGGCTTACGCAAAAACGGCCTTTGAGAAACTGTTTCGTCCGGACACTCCGGCGGCGATCGCCCTGGGAAATCTGACCAGTGAGGATCATGAGCCGCGAATCGATCCGAGAACCAACCAGGTCAAAGTGCCCGAGTTGGTGAAATATCTGCATAAAACTTTGCACGCCAAAGCCGATGACGAACACAAAGAAGAAGTTGGCAAACACGGAAAAGACTCCAAGAAGACCAAGAAGGAAAGCAAAGAGAAAGCAGATACGGAGAAAAATTTGTCCCGTTATGACGGAAGCACGGAAGGAATCACCCCTGAATTTTCCGCAGGCACCAGAGAGTTTTCTTTGCTTGTGGACGGATTCGGATCTATCGCAGACACCTTGGCCACGCTGACCAGCGACGGATTTTTCCAGGCGGGCGAGGAAATCCGGGACAGTTTCTATGCTACCAGCTATATCATGAATATGTTCAGCTATTCCACCTTTGAAAACGAAGGAAAATACAGACTCCTGGATGACGGAGATAAGCTCAATCTGACACTGGACAACTATGACAAGGATTATTACCCTAAATTGGATGAGCAGTGGAAGAGCGAAAAGCTGTCGGATACCTATAACAAAACTCTTACCAATAAGATGCTGAATATGGATAACAACCGCGCCTACAAGGCGGAGGTGGAATATATTCTTTTCGGCAACTCGGTCAACAAGGACAACGTACAGAAAGTTTATACGGATATATATACCATCCGCTATGCGGTGAACACGGTGTCCGGCTTTGCCAATTTCTGGTCCGGATCGACCTCGACAGCGCAGGCGATTGAACGTGTTGCTTTAGGTATAGCAACTGCCACTCAGTCCATTATTCCGGCACCGGTGACCAAATGTGTCCTCATCCTTCTTCTGACCGCGGCCGAGACCGGCAAGGATATGGCCCGTCTGGAGGCCGGTTTTCCGGTGGAACTGTATAAAAAGAATGAGGATGACTGGTGGATGGCCATTCCCATTATGTCCAAAGGCGCTGGGGCAGGGGATGTATTTGCCAGCATAAACGTAGACAAAACAAAGACCAACAAAGACAAAGGCTTTTTCTACAGCGACTATCTCACCATGTTTGTCTATATGGGCATCCACGGGAAGAACGGCGCTGCCATGTATCAGCGTGTGGCGGAGGTTATCCAAGCCAATATACGGAAAATGTCCAAAGATACGAAATACAGCATGAAGAATGCCAGAGTGTATTTCCAGTTTGATTCCACCGTCCGTGTAAAGCCGCTGTTGCTGACTTTGCCGATTTTTGACGAATACGGAGACGAATTGGAGACGAACACGGACTGGTGCACCTACAAAGTGAAACTGGTGCGAGGATATTCATAACGAGTGGGACAGGAGATGTCATAATGAAACGGATTATTGCTATAGTATGCGGCGTGCTGGCAGTCTTTTTGCTGGCAGGATGCAGCGAAAACACGCCGGAGAAGGATACCGCCGGGGAAAATGGATCGGAAGTGAATGAGAACGGAGGAGAGGAATCCCGCGGCCCGGTAACGGTGGAGCAGCTTCTTGCCCATGAGGTGACACCGGCGGAGGAGTTCGGGTATTACGAAAACGCAGACGGCTGCCTGGTTATTGACTCCTATCTGGGAGAGGATCCCATTGTGGTGATCGCGGAGGAGTACGAGGGGAAACCGGTGTGCTTCATCGGTGCGCTGGTTTTCGCTAACCATTCACCGGTGCAGGCCATTAAACTGCCCGATTCGCTTTTGCGGATTGAAAAATCTGCATTTGGCCTGAACGAGTCACTGCAGATCGTGGTGTGCGGAAAAAATCTGGAATACATTGGGGAAGCAGCATTTTTTGGATGCTCATCTCTGCAGGAGTTCCACTGCCAGGCGTCGGCTTTGCAGACAATCGATCATTTCGCATTCGACAGCTGTAGTGCATTGCAGGAATTGACGCTGCCCGCCAGTGTGACGCATATAGATGCAGCGGTATTTCTTTGTCACGCCGAAGATTTCGTGCTTCGCGGTGAGGCGGGATCCTACGTGGAGACCTACGCCGGGGAGCAAGGCATCCCCTTTGAAGCAATTCAGTAAATGGTGATTTCATGAAAAACAGTCGAGAAAAAGGTGCCATCGTTGTTGAGGCTACCATATCCTTTACTGCCTTTATTTTTACACTGCTGACAATCCTTCTGATCGTGCACATGGCATACGCCCAGGCACGTGTGGGCATCGCACTGAACGCGGCGGCCAAGGAAATATCTCAGTATTCCCATCTGTATTTTAAGTCCGGAATTGCATCCAAGGAGCAGGAATGGGACTCCCAGGTATCCGATGAGAGAGGCCTGGTAAATGAGACCATCGACGGCTTGGGAATGATGATCGATACATTCCATGGCATGTCCGACGATGCGGCCAGCGGCGATTTTGCATCCATGGTGGAAAAAGCGGAGGGCGGCGCTCAGGCTGTGGGAGGAATTGTGTCTCAGTACGCCGATCGTATTGCCGAGGATCCCAAGGAGTTTATTTACGGAATGGGTCAGCTGGCGTTGCTGGAAGGTATGGGTGAGGCGAAAAATGTACTGGGTGCCGAGATCGCCCGTGCCTTTATGAAAAAGAATCTGAAAGCGTACGCGGAGGATGATCCGGATGCTTTTCTGAAGCGGTATCATATTCGGGAAGGAATGGACGGGTTGGATTTTCGGTACACTTCCCTTTTCCCGGGCGGAAGCAAGACCGTTCAGTTGGTGGTAACGTATAAAATATCCGCCATTCGCCTTTTAGGAATGGATCTGGGATTCCAGATTCGCCAGTGTGCGAAAACGTCCGGGTGGGACAACGGGCATTCCAAAATTGCGGCTGAAGCGTCTCCCGCTCCCTCTAAGGGTGATAAAAACACCCCCTCTGTCTGGGATACAGATCAATACGGCAAAAAACTGATCGCTATCGAAAAGCAAAAGTATCCGTACGTGGATTCCGACCGGGGATTTGATGCCTACGATGAAAAAAGCAATACCTTTGTACATATAACGTGTAAAAATACATTTAAGGACAGTTATCCCACGTCGGCCAAACTGAAGTACGCGCTGAAAACGGAATATAGCAATGTATGGAATAAGGTTGACGACTTGGATGAGAATATATCAATAACGGCGCAAAACGGCCGTGCAGCAACGGTTCATTCGCCGAAGGGCACCCGAAAGATAGAAATCGTGCTGGTCGTTCCGGAGAATGCAGACAAAAAACTGGTGGATGGTGCAGTGGATCTGTTCATGAAAGATTTTGAGGGAGACACGGTGACTTTTCCCCCGTCTATACGGGTTGTGTACGGATACGGCGAGTATAACACGGATGCAAAATCCGCCGGAGAAAAAGGAGGGGCATCATGACCGGGATATGGCTGATTCCCATATGTGCTTTGTTTTGCGGAGTGAGCATATTTTTTCTGATCCGCGATATGCGTCTGCATCGGGATCTGTACCAAAAAAATAACGGAGAGGGAGAGGAAGATCTTACCCCGCCCGCTGTTCCGACCCTGTTTTTAACGGTTATGTGCCTGGCTATGGTGGGAATATCCGTGTTGTTTGTGGCGATATACAAAGAAAACCCGCTAATTTTCAGTATAAAACGCATTTGTTTGCTGTGTTTGCTGTGGCCGATTGCGTACATTGATTGCAAAACTTATCGGATTCCCAATGCGTTTTTGCTTCTGGGATTGCTGTACAGAGCCGTGCTTTTGGGGATCGAGTTGCTGCTTTACGGACAGGAACTTGTGCCCACACTAATTTCTGAGGCGGTGGCTGCAGGCGGCTTGTTTGCGGCGTCGCTTTTGTGTACCTTGGTTATTAAAAATTCTATCGGATTCGGGGATATAAAACTGTTTTTTGTTATGGGTCTCATGCTGGGACTGGAGGGGATTTTGGGAGCGGTATTCTTTTCTTTGGTGGCATCCTTTGTTTTCTCCGTGTTTTTGCTGCTGACCAAGAAGAAAAGCAAAAAAGATGTCATCCCTTTTGGTCCGTGCATTTTGATCGGAACCTATCTGTCTGTATTTTTGAGTGGAATGTGAGGATGTGCCGTGAAAAATTATAAGTTTTTGATTCCTGTGCTGCTTGTGGGCTTTTATGTGCTGTCTCTGTTTACTCTGATGGATGCGAAAAAGTCCTCGGGTGAGGAATATCAGTCCCTGATTGCAGAGGCGCGCGCTTACAGACAGCAGGATATTCAGGTGGATGCCCTTGCCAGCTATCAAAAGGCTCTGAACCATACACCCTCCGTGGAGCTGTGCGTGGAGATCGGGGAGTATTATAAGGAAATCGGCCGCGTATCCGATGCCATCGATTGGGGTGAGGAAATTGTGGCTATGTATCCCAAAGAGGTTTTGGGCTATGAATTTCTCATGGAAATGCATGAATCGGTTACCGATATTGCCGCGTGCTACTCTGTGGCGGATATAGCAGAGCGCCGTGGACTGTCGTCTCCCCGGATAAACGAGCTGTTGGAAAAGCATGCTTACTCATTCTATCTGGTCGGAGAATATGCGGATGTATCCGTGTACAGCGGCAATTTGTGCGCTGTCATGAAAGGGAATAAATGGGGATACGTGAATGAGACGGGCACTATGGCTGTTTATTACGGCTATGCCTACGCCGGCCCCTTTTCCGGCAATCTGGCGCCGGTTGTGGACGAAAACGGTGCCGCCTACTTCATTGACACTTCAGGAAACAAAAAGAAGGTGGCACAAGGTGCGGAAAATGCGACACTTCTGGGTCTGATCGAGGAGGGAGTATATTCCGCTTATGACGGTTCTGCCTGGAATTTTTATGGGCCGGATGAAAAGTTTTTGATCGGTCCGTTCGTCAATGCATCCAATGTGGGAAACTATGCGATTGCCGCGGAAACGGACGGAGTATGGCACCTGTACGATAATACCGGAAAGAAACGGACGGAGCAGTCCTACGAGGACGTAATCGTGGACGAAAAGAGTGTGGCTTACCGCAATGGGCGCTTCTTTGTGAAAACCGGGCAGGGATATCAGATGGTAGATGCGCACGGAACAGTGTGTTCCACGGAATACTATGAGGACGCAAAACTTTTTTCCGATACCTCGTACGCGGCCGTTAAGAAAAACGGCAAATGGAGCTTTATCAATGCGGACGGCGAGAAGTTGAATGTGGGCGAATATGAGGATGCCCGCAGTTTCTGCCGTGGCCTGGCCGCTGTTAAGGTGGGCGATATGTGGGGATATATCAATATGGACGGAACCATGGTTATCCCGCCGCAGTTTGTGATGGCAAAGGACTTCAATGCACAAGGATGTGCTTTTGTACATACAGGAGACTCATGGCAGCTGCTGAAGCTTTATAAATACAATTATTGAGAGGTATTATCATGGAATTTACATATGAAAATCAAGGAACACATACATTCCTCGTGTGCAAGGTGGGAGAGAGTGATACTGTCGATACCATGAGCATCGGCATGCTGACCAACAACAAGATCCCTGGCTTGGCGCACACTTTGTTTATGCAGGTGGATGCGGATCGGTATATCAAATACGATATTTCTGCCAAAACCCCGGTGAAACGCTTTTTTGACGGACAGGTGAATAAGCGGCAGCTGTTGGGCGTGCTCAACGGTATCGTGGATGCCATGATGGCAGCTGAAGAGTATATGCTGGATGTGAATTCCATTTCTTTGGATCTGGAATATATTTTTACCGATGTCAGCACCTGCGAAACGGTACTGATCTGTCTGCCCTTTTTGGAAACAAGCGGACCTGCCTGCGATTTGGGCGCATTCTTTAAAAACATCATGACAAACACGAGATTTGATGCCTCTGAAGGAACGGACTATGTGGGCAAGATTATCATCCATCTGAATAATTCTCCCATTTTCTCCCTGGAGGAGTTTAAGAATCTTTTGGAAACCCTATCTGCGTCTGCACCGACCTCAGCCCCGTCCGGTGTTGTTGTGGAATCCCGGGAGCAGAGAGTACAGCCTGAGGTGAAAATCAATCCGACGCCTGTAGTGGAAGAACCTCGCCGTCTTTCTGTGCCCGTAGTGCAGCCGGTTCGGGAAGTGCCTCAGCCCCAGACGGAAAAACCTGCTGTTGAGGAGAAAAAGGCCGGGCTGTTTTCTTGGACAAAAAAGCGGCCATCCACCAAAGAACCCCGCAAGAAAGATGAGCCTCGTAAGACAAAAAAGAATATGGATGAAGATTTCGCTATTCCCGGTCAGACTCCTACGCTGGAAGAGGAAATTTCGCGTCCGGAGATGCCCGCTGCTCAGACCGGAGGAAAACAGCCGGAAATAAACGCAGCGTCAGTGACAAAGGAAGCAAAGCCCGAGATGCATCAGCGCCCCATGGATTTTGGCGATACCGTGAATCTTCAGGAAATCAATAAGGGACTGACCACGGTTCTGAGCCAGAGTGTATCCACTGCGTTGGATCCCCATCTGGTAAGAGTGAAAAATAATGAGAAAATCCGTCTGAACAAGCCGGTGTTCCGTATCGGAAAAGAAAAAAGTTATGTGGATTATTTCATCGGGGATAATTCCGCTATCAGCAGAAGTCATGCGGATATCGTGACCAGGGATGGCCAGTATTATGTTGTGGACATCAATTCGACCAATCACACCTACGTGAACGGCGGAATGATTCAGAGCAATGTGGAGGTCCGGATCGATCACGGAACAAAACTTCGTTTTGCCAACGAGGAGTTTGAATTCAAGCTCAGATAATGCGCAAGGCGTGGCTTGTGCCCGCAAAGGAGATGCGATATATGAAATTTATTGTTACCGCCAGAACGGATGTGGGACTGACAAAATCCACCAATCAGGACGGAGTGTCCATACGTGTGGCAAACACTCCTCAGGGAAGGATGGCCTTTGCCGTGCTGTGTGATGGCATGGGGGGCCTGGATAAGGGAGAGGTGGCAAGCGCTACGGTTATCCGGGCGTTCGAGCAGTGGTTTTACAATCAGCTGCCGCAGTTGTGCCGGACACCTATAGAGGATACGGATATCCGTGCTCAGTGGACGGACATCGTTACCGGATTGAACACGGCGATCAAAAGACACGCGGCGAAACAGGGCGAAAAAATGGGCACAACGGTGGTGGCGGTTCTTATTACGCAGAGCCGGTACTATATTCTGAACGTAGGTGATTCCCGGGCATACGAAATTGCGGACAGCGTCCGACAGTTAACGCTGGATCAGACACTGGTGGCAAGAGAGGTGGCTGCGGGGAATATGACCGAGGAACAGGCAAATACGGATCCCCGCCGGAATGTTCTTTTGCAGTGCGTGGGAGCATCGGATGAAGTATATCCCGAAATGTTCTTCGGATCCGTAAATCCCAATGCGGTATATATGCTTTGCTCGGACGGATTCCGCCACGAGATTACTCCGCAGGAAATCTATGAATATTTCCGGCCGGGCGTGCTTTTGAACGAGGAGAGCATGATTCGCCATTCCGATGCACTGATAGAATTGAACAAAAGCCGTTCGGAGCGGGATAATATCACCGTTGCCCTCATACGGACGTTCTGAGGAGGGAAGCCATGCTGGAAATCGGATCACTTGTCGACGGCAAGTATAAAATATTGAATAAAGTCGGACAGGGCGGCATGAGCGTCGTTTATCTTGCCATGAATGAAAAGGCAAATAAGCAGTGGGCCGTCAAAGAAGTCCGTAAAGATGGGATCAAAGATTTTGAAATCGTGAAGCAGGGCCTGGTGGCAGAGACAGATATTCTCAAAAAACTCAACCACCCCAGCCTGCCCAGTATCGTCGATGTCATTGATGCGGATAATTCCTTCATTATCATCATGGACTATATTGAAGGAAATTCCTTGAAACACGCGCTGGATGAATACGGCGCACAGCCCCAGGAACACGTCATTTCCTGGGCAAAGCAGCTTTGTGATGTACTGGAATATCTGCATACCCGCACCCCGCCTATTATCTATCGGGATATGAAACCGGCAAATGTAATGCTGAAGCCTGATGGAAATGTCACCTTGATTGATTTCGGTACTGCCAGAGAGTTCAAGGAAAAGAATCTGGAAGATACCACCTGCCTGGGAACGGTGGGATATGCTGCCCCCGAGCAGTTTGGCGGCAAGGGCCAGACGGATGCGCGTACCGACATTTACTGCCTTGGTGCTACACTGTATCATCTGGTGACCGGTATCCATCCCAGTGTGGAGCCACCCTATGAAATCAAACCGATACGAGAAATCAACCCCATGCTGTCAGGCGGTTTGGAGAGGATCATATCAAAGTGCACTCAGAAAGATCCCAACGCCCGGTACCAATCGGCGGCGGAATTGATGTATGCTCTGGAGCATTATGAGGAAATTGATGACCTGTATCGCAAAAAGCAGAAGGGAAAGTTGGCGAAATTCCTTGTTTCCCTTGCTATGACGGTGGTATTTGCGGGTGTGTCGGCATTCGGCTATTTTTCGGCCGAAAACAAAAAGAACGAAAACTACGATTTTATTCTGGCCAATGCCTCAGCCCCTTCCGATTATTACGAAGCGATCGTTACCTCCCCGGAACGGACAGAAGCTTATCTGGGCAATGACGGCCTGATCAATCAGCTGATCCGGGACGGTGAGTTGACCGGCGAGGAAAACCGTGTGTTTGTGCAGCTGAAGGGTGGCCTGGAAAAGGTGGATATGTGGGGATACTCCTCCACGGTAAATGTGTTGGAAGAGTTGAGCCGGCAGAATCCGGAGGGATTCCAGGATGTATGTTATGAAATAGGCGGTGCGTACCTGTTCTATTACGATATTGGTGTGGAGAAGGATAAATATGCGGCGGCCGCAGGATGGTTTCAACATGCGGCACAAAAGTATCCCGATGCAAAAATGTATTGCGACATATCGGCATGCCTGCAGAATATAGCCAAATTCTCTAAGGCGGAACAGTACAGCAGCCTGTCTCAGGAATACGAAAAACTGTGGGATAAGATACAGAAACTCCAGCAGGATGCGCAGGCGTACGACGACGATTTGAAACTCCGCGTTTGGGGAGAGGTTGTCCATATGATCCGAAACAACGCCCGCGAGTTCTGCGGTGTTACGGAAAAGGAAAACGTCCTTGCTCTGCTGGAAAAGGTGGAAGAATCCGGAAAGCAGCTCAAAGGAACCTTCCTGCGGGACAGTGTTTCCGCCCTTATGGAAAATATAGAGATGACAAAAACGAAAGTCCGCTCCATCAAAACGGATGTGTAAGGAGGAGCAGATATGACGTACGAAATATACAGATATATTTTTATCGGCTCGGCCGTTCTTGCCGGTATCATGCTGGCCGTTACGGTGGTGTTGTTCGTTGTTTTACGGATTCCCACGGTGATCGGTGATTTGAACGGAACTAATGCCAGACGTGCTATAGAGGATATTCGCCGCAGAAACGAAAACACCGGAGAAAAGGTGTACAGAAGCAGTGCTGTGAACAGCGAGAGGGGAAAGGTTACGGACAAAATATCCCAGTCCGGCAGAATAGCCAAGTCTCCTTCCCGGAATTTGCACGGCGCCATGAGTACAGAACGTCTCAGCGATGCTTCCCCATCTGCGGGGACACAGCTTCTCAGCGAAGCGGAGAAAGAATCCATTCAGGACACCACCGTCATTCTGTCGTCAGCTGGTGGGGAAAATGAAACCACCGTTCTGGAATCTCCCGCCCGGGAAGAAAATACCGTTGCAGCATTTGTGGTGGAGTACGAAATCGCCTATATCCCCTCAAATGAAATCATAGAGTATACAGAGAGAACAGTCTAAGGAGAAAGAGATAATGAAAAGAATGGGAACAACTGCAGGACATCGGATCACAGCATTTTTGCTGGCGATGATTCTTGCCCTTTCTATGATGCCCTTTGGCGTATTTGCGGCGAACAGCGTTGCAGTCCCCGATGTGCCAAACACGCTCGCAGAGGAAACCCCCGCTGCGCTGGCGTGGAGTCAGCAGCCGCCTCAGTCCGTTTGTTGGACGGAGGGAAGCTTTACCAGTCCTGCCGCCGGCGGATTCGGTACGGGTGCGATTACCTACACTTCCACCGATGCCGCTGTTGCTGACGTGGATGAAAACGGCAAAGTAACCCTGTACGCGCCGGGAAGTGTTACCATTACGGCTACAAAGGCCGCGGATGGAGAAAATGAGGCGCAATCCATATCCTATACACTGAACGTGACCAAAGCGACACAGGCACCTCTCTCCTTCCGCATCGCGGATCCTGAGGCTATTTCCTACGGAGAGACTTTTACCAATGTAGCGGAGGGCGGCTCTGTTGCCGGCACCGTTACATATTCCGTAAATGATCCTTCTGTAGCGGATGTGGACGAAAACGGAACGGTTACGCCGAAAAAGCAGGGCGTTGTCACAGTAAGAGCCACCATGAACGGAAATGCGCTGTACGAATCGGTGAGCGCATCCTATAGCCTGGCGGTTCTGGCAGCGCAGCAATCGGCACTGGTTTTTGAAAAGGGAGAAGAAGATCAGACGGTTGTGTATGGGCAGCCCTATGCGAATCCGGTGATTTCCGGAAACGCTACCGGCCCGATCCAGTATACCACGTCCGACGCTTCCATCGCTACGGTGGATCCTGCTACCGGCGCAGTGACCGCAAAAGCCGCCGGTACGGTCATTATTACGGCAACAGCTCCCGCAACCGAGCAGTACGCGGAGCAGACCGCCTCATACAGCCTGGTTGTCAAGCGGGCAGAGCAGACCGTTGTCTTTGCCAAAGCGGTAGAGGGGTATGTATCCCTCATCTATGGCCAGGGATATCAGAATGCAGCATCGGCAAAAACCGGAATCACATATACCTCCTCCATCCCCTCTGTAGTGGAGGTAAATGCAAGCGGAGCTTTGATTGTTCATGCTTCCGGTGAGGCTGTAATTACGGCCACCGCCGCAGAAACCGCACAGTACAACGCATCCTCCGCTACCTATACGGTAAAGATCGGAAAAGCCGATCAAACCGTGACCTTTGAGAAGGGAACGGCCGTTACCGTTACATTCAATGACAACAACAATGTGTTTGTCAATACAGCTACCTCTACCGCTACCGGCGGAAGCGAGGAAGATAAAAAGGATATGAAAATCCTTTACTCCATCGTGTCCGGTGCGGAATGTGTGGACGGGGAAATTGATCCGGCTACGGGGTCTTTCCGTATTGGAAAAGCCGGATCCGTTACGGTCAAAGTGGAGTTTTCTGCCAACCACCGATACAACGCGGTATCGGGAACGTATGTGCTGACCGTACAAAAGGATTCCCAGAGTGTGGCATTCTCTTCCAAAGAGTACAGTGTGATCCTTGGAAGCCATGCTTTCCAGGCACCCAAGCTGATTAACGAGGGTGAGGGAAGCGGAAGCGTTGTTTACAGCATCACCGAGGATAAAAACGGTGTGGCAAGTGCCATTGATCCGGCCACCGGTGCGCTGACCTTTACCGGCAATGTGGGCGATATTACGGTGAAGGCGACCAAGGCGGAGGATGACAATTACCTTGCAACGGAAACAAACTACACCCTCCATGTGAACGAATGGAAGACGCAGGGCGAGCATTTTGAGCTGGATGGCGTGAAGATCAACAATTCCGGCTGGTTTGTGAGCAACGTTTCCATTGTTGCAAAGGAAGGATACAGCGTCAGCCTCAGCCGCCTGGCGGAGAATGCTGTCTGGAGTGATTCTCTGAAGGATATCGTTACTGCCGACGGTACGCATACGGTGCAGTTCTACATCCGGGACAACACCACGGGATATATCTCCCAGATGCAGCAGATCGAGATCCGCAAAGACCAGACTGCTCCCGGCGCATCTGTTTCCGGTGCTGCAGGGGATCAGACACTGGTGTGGGATTCCGCGCTGACCGTTTCCAAGAACACGGTTACTCTGCGTGTGGACGGCAAGGATGACACCTCCCGTGTTGCAAAAACAGAGTATTACATCACGGAGAACACAGCAGAGATTCTGAATGATGCGGCACTGGCTCAAGTGAAAACCTGGACCAAGTACAACAAGCCGATTGAGATAACGACGGACAAAGTATTCGTGCTTTACGCCAAGATTACGGATACGGCCGGAAACTGCACATATGCCCGCACCAACTGTATCGTTGTGGATAAGAGCGCGATTCCCGCTGAGTCCGTTCAGTGGACAGCGCCTGCCAGCACCAAGGGATTCTATAACGGCGATGTGACTCTGGACCTGCGTATCAGCGACGAAGGGTTCACTTCCGGTATCCGATCCGTAGAGTATGAAATCCTGAACAACGGTCAGCAGACCTGCAAGGAACAGCTTTACTCCTTCAGTGTTTCAAAGGATACTCCTTACACGAAGCTGGCGCATGCCTGGGAAGGCACGGTTACGGTACCCGCGGCAGCTAATAATTCCGACCGGGTAGTGGTCAAGTGCACGGTTACCGACCATGCCGGAAATGTGACTGTAAAGGAAATTTCCCTGAAGATTTGTATCACCAAGCCGGTGATGACAGTTACCTTTGTTGATGATCCTCAGGCGTTCGGCCCCAAGGATGGAATTACTTACTTTAAGGAAACAAGAACCGCCCGGATTGAAATCAAAGAAAGAGCTTCAGTATTTTCTGCCTCCGACAAGCCTGTCATTAAGGTGACGCATCCGGATGGAAAACTCGCTTCGGTTACCACATATTCTATGGGTGCATGGAGCAGCGAGGGAGATGTCCATACTCTGGAGATTTCCTTTACCGGCAGTGCGCGCTATACCTTCACGGTAGACTATGCGGATATTTTCGGGGAGAAGTGCAACTTTGCCTCGGAAAAGTTTTCCGTGGATACCGACATTCCCACCGCTTCTGTAAGCGTGGACGAAATCCACACCTGGGATAGCCTTCTGTCTGCTTTGACGTTCGGTTTGTGGAAAAACGAAAGTGTATCTGTAACCGCAGAGGCAGCCGATGGAACCTCTCCCATTCAGTCCCTGCAGTATTATGTAAGCCAGTCCACCAAGGCTTTGACGGCGGAGGAACTGGAGAACGTTTCCTGGACAGAGTATTCCGTATTTACCCTTCCCGCGGACGGTGTTTATACCGTGTATGTGAAGGCTGTGGATACTGTGGGTCATGTAAAATATATTTCCTCCAACGGTTATGTGGTAGATACGGCTCCCGCTGTCACCGTTCTGACACCGGATCAGCCCAATGAAAACGGTATTTATAAAGGTAATTTCAAAATCCACATCAACGTGACAGAGAATACCCCTTATTCCGGCATCAAGAGTGTGGAATACTGGGTTGTATGTGACGAAGAGAAGGAAACACACCGGGAGACTTTGTATACCTTTGGCGCACAGGATCCCACATACGAAGAACTGATCCCGTCTTTTGAAAAGGATATTGAAATCATTGCCGCCGAGAACAACAGCGATCATGTGGTTGTTTTCGTGAAGGTAGTGGATAACGCCGGAAACGAATCTGTTTACCGGACACAGGATCTTCGTATCGACACCATCGCTCCGGTAATTCAGATCCAGTATGATAACAACGATGTAAATACAATCCATGAGGGAAGAGGATATTTCTCCGCCGATCGTGTGGCAACGATTCGTTTCACGGAAAGGACCTCCTCTTTCGATCAGGATGAAGCCATTCGCGGCATTGTTTTCGCAGGCACAGATGTCAATGGCGCGGATGTTGCGCTGGACCGTTCTGCGATGATTGAGTGGATCGGCACGGAGGAGAATACCGAAAATCCGGATGCCGCCGTTCATACCGTGCGTATATCCTTTACCAAGGATGCCAATTATACGGTATCCGCTCACTACACCGATAAGGCAGGAAATGCAAGCGGTGATGTGATAGAGGCTGATGGTACCGTGGCCCCGTTTGTATTCACGGTGGATAAGGTTGCTCCCGACGCGAAGATAACCGTCGATACCAACTCCTGGAACCAGCTACTGGAAATTCTCACCTTCGGTATCTTTAAGAGCAGCAGCGTTTCCGTGGAAGCGGATGCGTCGGACAAAACCAGCCCCCTGAAAATCTTCTATTATAAGACCGCCAAGACCGATTTGCTGACACAGGATGAGTTGGATAAGATTTCCTCTTGGAGACAGTTTGAGGCATTTGAGATTCATCCGGATGAAGTGGCTGTAGTGTACCTGAAGGTACAGGACTATGCGGGCAACTGCACATACATCAATTCCGACGGCCATGTGCTGGACAAGGAACCGGCTGTAATCGTTCTCACCCTGGACTCCACGGACAGAGAGCATGACGGTGTTCCGCTCTATATATCGGACGTGCAGGTGGATATTGAGGTAGAAGAAAAGACGGACAGTGCCTACTCCGGTATCCGTCAGGTAGAATACTGGGTAATATGCGAAGGCACAGAAACACAGCGTGAAGTGCTGTATTCATTCGGAAAACACCAGCCTGAATATAAGGATCTGATGAAATCCTTCCACGACATAGTGACCATTGATGCCGCTGCCAACAACAGCTGCCGCGTCACTCTGTATGTGGGTGTTACCGATAATGCAGGAAATTACGCAGAGAGCAATGTTTCTGTAGATATCGATATCACCGACCCCACGATCGAAATTCAGTTTGATCACAACAACTATTACAAGGTCGATTCCAATAACAAAGGATTCTATTCCTCCGAAAGAGTAGCTACCGTAATAATTACGGAGCGCACGGAGCACTTTGATCCTTCCGACGTACAAATCAAAATTACCGCTGAGTCCGCGTCCGGTAATACGGTTATAGAGAACACCCAGGCTCTTGTCGGTGAATGGACATCCAGCGGATCCGGTGAGTGGGCAACCCACAGCGCAACGATTGATTTCACGCAGGATGCCAACTATACCTTTGATATCCAGTATTCGGATATTGCAGGAAACATAGCTGTGGATCCTATTCTCAATAATGCCTCTACTCCTTGGGCGTTTGCGGTAGATACAACGGCACCCGGCGGCGTAATCACGGCAGGTAATCTGGGCAGCTGGGAAGAATTGGTGGAAGAACTTACCTTTGGTATCTGGACCAAGGACGAGATCGCACTGAATGTTACATCCTACGATACCACTACGTTTGTGGAATCTGTGAGTTACTACCGTACAGCGGATACGACCGGCAAGACGGTCAGCGATTTGGCATTGATCGAAGAATGGACCCTCTTTGATGAGGAAATCACTGTGGACGCGGATGAGCGCCTCGTGATGTATGTCCGCATCACGGACGGAGCCGGAAATGTTGCGTATATCAGCACAAACGGCATGATTCTGGATAATACGGATGCGCATGTGGAGACTGCTGTTCCCACGATTACTGTGACCCCCGAGGGTACAAAAGCTGTATACAATACGGATGTGACCGTAGCGGTGAAGGTATCGGATCCGGCAGTGGGCACGACCAAGGCATACTCCGGTATCCGTGAGATCGGTTACACTGTGTTCAATATGGGCGAGATTACCCAGCAGGGAGTTTTGTTCTCCTTTGACGGAGTAAATACGACATTTGATAAACTTACCCAGGTTTGGGAGAAGACAGATGCCATTGTGGTCAACAAGGAATTGAATAACAGCAATGATGTGAAAATTGTTGTATACGCTGTGGATAATGCGGGTAACCGGGCAGAAACCGAATGCGCTGTATGCATTGATATTACAGCCCCCGTTATTACGGTTTCCTATGACAACAACAGCGGCGATACCTCTTTTGAGAACGGTGTGTTCTTCCGTGATGCCCGTACCGCAACGATCACGGTAACCGAAAGAAACTTTGATCCCAAACTGGTGGAACTTCATCTGACCAATACGGACGGATATATTCCGCAGATCTCCTCCTGGACGGTGAGAGAGGGCAGCGGAAATGGGGATGACACCACCCATACGGCGCACATTGTCTTCGATAAAGACGGCGATTACACTTTTGCGATTGCCAGCGCGGACGCAGCCGGCAACCGGTGCGAGGATGCCGATTATCAGGATGCACAGGCTCCTCAGGCATTTACAGTGGACCGTACGGCTCCTGTTGTAAAGGTGGTATACGATAACAACAACGCGGCAAACGGTACATACTATAAGGCGGCAAGAACCGCCACCGTTACGGTAACAGAGCACAATTTTGAAACCACACGGGTCCGCGTGAAGCTGGAAGCGAGTGTGAACGGAGAGAGCGTGGGGCTTCCCGTGATTGGAGAATGGATCACAAACGGGGATGTGCATACGGCCACGATTTCCTACACAGCAGATGCCGACTATGTATTCGACTTCGATTATCAGGATAAGGCGGGCAACGCATCGGCAGATATGGCTGAGCACACCTTCTGTGTGGATACCACGGAGCCTGCCATCGAGATCCATGGCGTGTTGGATGAATCCGCCAATAATGACGCAGGCAATATCGGATTCACCGTTACAGTCACGGATGTGAACCTGGATGCATTTGAAGTGGCCCTGACAGCTGTTGTCCGCAACGGCGAGCTGTTTGAAACCAAAAAAGTGGAGCTGGGCAGCTACACGGATATTCCCAACGGACGGGAGTATACGGTTGCGAACCTGGTGGAGGACGGTATCTACCGCATTACAGCTGCTGTTAGTGATCGGGCAGGCAATACGTTTACCAAGGTCACCCTGGACAGCATACATGGAGGCGCATACGAAGATGCCTGCACCGCAGCGGATACGCTGGTCGTGTTCTCTGTAAACCGGGAAGGATCTACTTTTGAATTGAACGACTCCATCGTGGATGTGGTGAAGAAGAAGTACATCCGGAACCTTACGGAAAACATTGTCGTGGAAGAAATCAACGTGGACTCCCTTACCAAATACACCGTTATCCTGAACGATCGGGAACTGGTCAAGGATCGGGATTATCAGGTGACGGAAGAAGGCGGCAAGGGCGCGTGGATGAAGTATACCTATACTGTCAGCCGCGATCTGTTCGAAGATGAGGGCGAGTATAAGCTGGTTGTCGTATCCCGCGACAGAGCAACCAATGACGCGTTCAGCGATGTCAAGGATGCGGTGATTGCT
Source organism: Eubacteriales bacterium (assembly GCA_045530875.1). GTDB lineage: Bacteria > Bacillota > Clostridia > Oscillospirales > CAG-272 > SIG701. The sequence continues at coordinate 2,380 of JAZSCY010000142.1, read as the reverse complement.
TTCGTAGTAGACCGTACAGCACCGCAGGTAACAGTTTCCGGCCTGGCTGAGAACGGCAGATACCAGACGGAACAGCAGAAGATTACGCTGATTCCCACGGATGACGGCGGCGCCTTGTATTCCATGAGCGCATGGCTGGTGGATGAGGAAGGCAATACGATCCGTGAGCTTGTTTCACTTTCCGGTCAGGCATTTACGGATGCTCTGGAGGAGAATGAGGGCCGAATCACCTTTGCCATTGATGAAGGTTTGTATCAGAACGTGCGCATCGTTTGCTCCGATATGGCGAGCGAAGAGGCAAATACGTATGATATGACGTTCAAGAATGTATCTGTATCGTCCAGCCTGCTTATGATCTTCTGGGCGAACAAGCCGCTTCGTTGGGGCACCATCGGCGGCGTAGTGGCTGCGGGTGCGGCTGCTGTGATCGTTCCCGTGATGATCAAGAAAAAGCGCAAAGAAAACTAAACAGAAAAGCAGGCAAAAGCCTGCTTTTCTGTTGCCCTCCTTCCTCAAAATCCCCCGCACGTCTTGCAAAATACGACAGAATGTGCTACACTACTCTCATAGAAAGAAAGGAGAGAGCGTGATGTATACCAAGGAAGCATTGGATTCTCTCAGAGAGAAAGTCATCGAAATCGTAGACCGTGCCGCGGAGCTGATCAAGGACAGCCCTTTTCGCATCGACGAAAAGGCGGGCCCGGTCAATATCGTTACCACCAACGACGTGGCCTGCCAGCAGTTTTTGTGCCGGGAGTTGGCCCCCCTCGTTCCCGGGGCCGGATTTTTGGGGGAGGAAAATCTGCATGAGGGACTGAATCATCCCTATCTGTGGGTGATCGATCCCATCGACGGCACCGCCAATTATGCCCGGGGCATCAACGAATGTGCCATTTCCGTGGCGCTGGTGCAGGGAAAGGAGCCTCTGATCGGCGTGGTGTACAACATTTTCACCGGCGAGGTCTTTTCCGCTGTCCGCGGCGGGGGCGCCCGGTGCGGCAGTACACCCATCGCCGTGTCCGGCCGGGATTTTTCCGCCGGTCTTCTGTGCACCGCCATGAGTGTCTATAACAAATCCCTGGCGAAAGTGTGCAGCGATATCATCTACGACGCCTACATGGAGTGCAACGACGTGCGCCGCTTCGGCGGATGTGCCCTGGAATTGTGCTATCTGGCGGCGGGCCGGTGTGACTTGTATTTTGAGATGCGGGTATTCCCCTGGGATTACGCCGCCGGATATCTGATCCTCCGGGAAGCGGGCGGCGAGCTGACGGGATTTGGCGGGGAGGTTTTGGATTTCACCAAGCCCACCATGCTGATCGGCGCCAATAATCGGGAGAATTACGACAAAATGCGGGGGATCGTGGATAAGCATCTGGATCACCTGCCCTATAAGGAGTGAGAGTATGGACAAAAAATTTCTGAATGATTGGGAAATGCCCATCGACCGGGATAAGATCAACACAGCGCCCCAGTACAATCTGGAGGATATCTACGACCACGCCCATTCCGAGTTGTCCCTCCAGCAGAGCAAGCGGGATCAGATCATCACCATCTATCTGGCGCTGTGCTCCTTCCTTCTGCCCTTCGCCTTGGGAAAGGATATCAGCTTGTCCCTGGAAATGAAGGGATTGCTTTTCTTGATATTGGGCCTGGTGGGCGTGATGTTCTCTCTGAGCGTGGTGCGTTACCGGGAATATAAAGAGGTGTACTGGCTGTGCTGTCAGACCATCACCGTGCTCCAGAGCATCAAGGCGGAGGAGATCCAAAAGCAGGTCGTTCAGAACGCATTTTATTTCTGCCTGAAGAAGAAAGGCGAAAAGCTGCTGGACGATAGTAAACGCCTGAGCCGCCGGAAATTCGTCAAGGGCAATATAAACAGCACCGAAACTCTGCACTGCGTCATCATTGTCCTGATGGCCGCCTTTATTATCGGCCTGGGCGTGGCGCTGCTGCTGAATTTCCTTTCGTGGATCGGCATAATTGTCGGCGCGGCCGTGGGCGTCGCCGTGGTGTTGTGCCTGATGCGGGTCTATTTCCGCACGCTGATGAAGATCTATCTGCTTCTGGAAGACGCACACAGTGACGAGGAAAAGAACAAGAAAAACGATACCTTCAACTCCGTCTTCAAAAAAGCATGGTTCTTGCATTTCTATTACGACGAGGATGAACCGAAAGAGAATACAAAAAAGCAGGCGTGAAGGCGGGCTTCTCATAAGGATGTTTACTTATGGTACGTAGGGTTGCTACGCTGCAAACAAATAATTATCGCCGACAGAAAATCTGTCGGCGATTGTTTTATTGTAAAACGAAAACCACCAGCAGTGCTGGTGGTTCCAAAAAGCTTTAGCTATGAGTAGAAAAAGAACCTCCTTTGATT
>JAZSCY010000203.1:0-1679 GCA_045530875.1 Eubacteriales bacterium | reverse complement strand
GATTTTTTGGCCGTCTGCGTGAATGGATACCTCTTTTGCTCCCATGCCGCGTACCGTCTCGCCAAGTCCCCGCAGAATGTGCTCCTGTGGAGTTCCGTCCAGCGTCACCGTTACCGTGGTGATCCCCACCTTGTGCTCGATCACGCTCTCCCCGCCGTAGTCATAGGTCGTATCCTGTTCTCCCTCCGTCTCACGGACAACGGACAGACAGGCGATGTCGCATCCCGCTTCCCGGAGATAGGCATTCAGAATCTCCTCCGTGCTTACAATTCCGTCGGGATAATCCCACCAAAGGGAACTCTTGCCTCCCTCCGCATCGTAGAAGATGAAGGCCACACCCTGCATCAGCGTGCCGTAGACGGTGTCCTTCGATGCATCCTCTACCGTGTAGGAGTAATCTTCCCGATCCATCACCGCCGCATCCTGCTTGTTGGCACTTTCCGGCGCCATGGATCCGCATTTCATAAAACCGGGGAAGGAGAGAACGGCCAGGGTGCACAGACAAATACAGGCAGCCGCCGCCGCGTATTTCGCCCAAAGTGGCAGCCGTCGCGCCGGGGGAATGACCGCCGCTTCCGCGATCAGATCGTCGTCTATATCCCCGATGGCGGACAGCAAAAAATCCTTCGTCATAGCGAAAATCCCTCCTTTTCCAAATATATTTTCATCTTTTTCCGTACTCGGAACAATTTGACCGCTGCACCGTTTTCCGAGATGCCGAACCGTTTTGCCAGATAGGCCATGTCATCCCCGTACCAGTACCGGCGCACGAACAGCTTTCGATCCTCCGCCCGTAGGGTGCGCAGAAAATCCGAAATACACCGGGCCAATTCCCCGCGCAAAAATTCCGATTCCGTCTCCCCGCTCGTGCTCAGTACATCTTCCAGTTCGCTGAGCAGCGCATCGCCTCCTCCGTATCGCCTGGCGGCCCGGTTGTACCGATACCGATCCAGTGCCAGATTCCGCGCGATACGCACAACAAAAGGCGAGAGCGGATCCGGATTGGAGGGGGGAACGGTCTCCCACACCCGCAAATAGGTGTCGGATTCGCACTCCTCCGCATCGCTTTCGTTTTTCAGAATATTCATGGCTACGTGGCGGCACAGCTTGCCGTACTTGTCCCGCAGAGCAGAGATGGCATTCTCCGATCGGGCGAAGAACAGGGCAATGATCTCACAGTCAGTCATAAAAGTCATCCTTTCATGGGATATAACGGCGTCCCGGAGAGAATATTACAGCCTTTTTTTATTTGACGATGGTTTTCTTCCCATGTTCCGTCAAAATGAAAGAAAATCCCCGCCGGAATCCGGCAGGGATGATATGTATCCTTTGACGAGAACCGCCCGGGGCAGGGAGGGAAGAAATCCCTCCCCATATTCCCACAAAAGGGGATTGTGAGCCAGCGCCCGGGCTTCTGGGATTCCCCAGGCGGCCAGACATAGCCCACGCCCCGCCATCTCGGGAGTGCCGGCGAGATCCTCTCGGGTGGTGTACAGAAGGGGAGTGTATCCCGCTCCCCGGATTCTCTCACAAAACATCCGGGACAAAAGCGCGGCGCAGGCGGGATCTCGGTGATGGGATTCCACCCGGCACATCGCCCACAGGGGCGGGAGGGGGGATTGGGTGAGGCACCGGAGAAAGAAATCCGCTTCTCCCAACACCCCCTCCGGGGTTTGGGA
>JAZSCY010000044.1:0-1700 GCA_045530875.1 Eubacteriales bacterium | reverse complement strand
CCACGCAGGCCACCACCGCGTCGGGCAGCTCGCCGGTCATGCCGGTAAACTGGTCTCGCGCTTCGATGCCCACCACGCTCTGGAAATCACGCACCATCAAGGGGAAGGGATGGGGGCCGAGGACAGAGCCGATGCAGTAGATAGCGGTCTCATGCTCTTTGCAATAGGCCTCGAAAGCGGCGTCAACAGCTTCCTTCAAAGTCTGCAAACCGTGGGTCACCTCGATAACGTTGGCACCCAGAATCTTCATGCGGGCCACGTTGGGAGCCTGCTTCTTGATGTCCACGGAGCCCATGTAAATATCGCATTCCATGCCGAAATAGGCGGCAGCGGTAGCCATGGCCACGCCGTGCTGGCCCGCGCCGGTCTCGGCGATGACTTTCTTCTTACCCATGTATTTGGCGAGAAGCACCTCGCCCATGCAGTGATTCAGCTTGTGGGCGCCGGTGTGATTCAGATCCTCACGCTTGGCGTACAGCTGCACGTTGCCCAGCTTACCCGACAGACGCTCCAGATGGGAGATGGGGGTGGGACGTCCCTGGAATTCTTTTCGGATACGGCGCAGCTCTGCAATAAATTTGCGGGACTTACAGATGGTGAAATAGGCCTCGGTGATCTCGTCCATGGCCGTCTGCAATTCCGGCGCGATGTAGGATCCGCCGTACTTGCCGAAATATCCCTTCTTGTCGGGATAATTTTTCAGATAACTTTCAAAATCGATGCCGCCTAATTTCATAACAATTCCTCCGGATAATGAGTGTAGAATATATTTTGAATCAGAATGTACATGTGGGATGGGGTCGCCATCGTCTTGTAAGAAGTGCCATAGGGATCCTCCTGGAAAATAAAAACGCCTCGACAGAAGAAAAAACTCTGTCAAGGACGAATACAAACGATTCGCGGTGCCACCTTGATTCACGGCATGCCGTGCACTTAGCGGGATACTATCATATCCCCGGCCTCTGACGTGTGCCATACGTTGCCCCATGGCCACCGGAAGCCTTTGACTGCACCCTCCGCGGTCCATTTGATGATCTGTGTTTCACCCGATTTCCAGCGCCACGGGCTCTCTGTGGAGGCATAATCACCTTTATCTCCGCATCAACGGTTTGATTGTTGCCATTATAGCACGGTTTTTATGCCTTGTCAAGGGATGAGATCAAAAAACGGCCAATAAAGAACAGGGATCGGCATATCCGATCCCTGTTGATTGTTTTTACTTACCCGATACGGTCACGCCGCCGAAAGCCGCGTAGGGAAGAACCGAGGTGCCGTCGCATACCGTCTCGGAGGAGATGGCCACCACATTCTTCAGAAGATCGCCCAGATTGCCGCTGATCATGGTTTCGCTCAACGCACAGGTGATCTTTCCGTTCTCGATGAGGAAGGAGTTCTTCGCCACACCGGAAAAATCGCCGCTGGTGCCGGGCTCACCGCCGGAGAAGCGGCCCACCAGAATACCCCGCTCGATGCCGGCAATGATGTCCGCATACGGCGTCTCGCCCGGCTTCATCACGATGGCAAAGGAGGAGTTTTTCGCCCGGGGCAAGCCGGTTTTGTTGGCCACGTAACCGGAGAGCATAAAGCTTTCCAGAACGCCGTCCTTGATGATGTCGTAGTTTTCGGAGCGGTATCCCTCGCCGGTGAAGCGCTCACCGCATACGATGCGCTCATCCAGAGGAGCGGCGGAGATGGTGATG
>JAZSCY010000183.1:0-3126 GCA_045530875.1 Eubacteriales bacterium | reverse complement strand
CCGCCGATCTGGATCATGAAAAGAATCACAGCCTGTCCAAAGCCGCTCCAGGTAAGGGCGGTATCCACCACCACCAATCCTGTAACGCAAGTAGCACTGACCGCTGTGAAAATACAGTCAAAAAGCGGAACAGATGCACCGCTGCGGGATGAAATAGGCAAATGGAGCAGCAAAGCCCCTAAAAAGATCACTGCAAGAAATCCGAGAATGATAATCTGGGCTGTTGTCAGCCCGCGCCGTTTTTTCACCGGTACACCTCCCTGCGACGTTCTATATACAGTATAACACCCCGCAAAACAGAATTCCATAGATTTGAAGAAATTCACAAAAAAAGAAGATGCCGCACCAGGCGGCATCTCAGGTGTTTTATCCGTTTTTTCTCTCGAAATAATCCTTTGGATACTTGCAGGCGGGGCAGACAGCGGGCGCTTCCTTCCCCTTGTGGACGTATCCGCAATTCAGGCAGATCCAAAAAGTTTCCTCGCCTGCGGCATAGGTGGTGTTCTGCTGTACGGAGGTTTCCAGCGACGTATACCGCTCCTCGTGCATCTTTTCCACGGAGGCTACCATATCAAACAACGCGGCAATCTGGGGAAATCCTTCCTCACGGGCGGTGGCAGCAAAACCGGCGTACATATCTGTCCATTCCCAACGCTCTCCGTCCGCCGCCTGACGAAGATTGGTCTCCGTATTGCCGATCTCGCCCAATAGCTTCAGCCAGATCTCTGCGTGGGCATACTCGTTGCCGGAGGTTTCCCGAAAGATTTCCGAAACGGAATAATATCCGTCCTCCTCTGCCCGTTTGGCATACAACTGATACTTCAGATGCGCCCGGCTTTCGCCGCTGATCGCCTCATTCAGATTCTTTTCCGTTTGTGTTCCCGAAAGACCGGGGATAATCGGTGTTCCCATAATTTTCTCCTTTCGATACTTGGTATCACCGAAAGGATGCCCGGATTTTTCCGAAAATATACAAATGCGGGGGAAAATCCCCCGCATGTTCATTTATTCTTTTTCTGCCTTCAGCACACGGAAAAACTCCAATTCGGCCCCGCCGGGAGTACGGATAAAACCGCACTGCACCGTCAAGCGGACCGGATGGGAATCCAGTGCCACGGTGGACACAGGCCGCACACAGCTTGCTCCTGCATCGATTGCCTTGCGGAATGCAGTTTCCACGTCGTCAACTTGCATAGCGAAGTGGATAAAGCGTTCATCCGCCGCACTCTCTCCGCTTCCGCCAGAAAAAAGTTCCACCATTCCGCCATTCCCCATCTCAAGAAGCTGGATCTGTCTGTCCGCGCCTCCCCAGGAGGTAAACGGCTTCATTCCGAGACCGTTTATAAAAAACTCTTTTTCTTTTTCAAAATCCTGCACACGCACACCGATGTGGTGGAATGCAAGAGAGGGGATCTCATAATTCGCCATACAGCATCTCCTTACTGATAATACCGCACGGAAGTGATTACGCGGCCGAGGATTTCTACGGAATCCACAATGATAGGCTGCATGGTGCTGTTCTCCGGCTGCAGGCGGTAATGTCCGTTTTCTTTATAGAAGGTTTTTACCGTGGCTTCGTCCTCGATCATGGCCACAACGATCTGGCCGCTGTCTGCCGTTTCCGTCTTTTCCACGATCACCACGTCCCCATCCAGAATGCCGGCCTCCACCATACTGGTGCCGTACACCCGCAGCGCAAACAAGCCGTCTGTTCTGCCGTTTTCCCGCGCGGTGGGAAAATTGACATAGCCGTCAAAATTCTCCGTTGCCAGAATCGGCATACCGGCGGTCACCCGTCCGAGAATCGGGATCTGTGCACAAAAGCCCATGGCGGCCTGATAAGCAGGCTCTACCCGCAAGGTGCGGCTTTTTCCGTTCTCCTTGGTCAAAACGCCCTTTTCCTCCAGGCGCTGCAGGTATGTATGCACAGTGGACGTGCTGCGAATGGAAAGGGCGGCTTTGATGTCGCGCACGGACGGAGAATATCCGTTTTCATTCACGACCTTGGCGATATAGGCAAGAATGTCTCTTTCGCGATCGGTTAAGTTATTCATATCCGACTCCCAAACATATCGTATTTATATATCTGTTTTTGCTCGGTACAACATATTATAACACATTTGTTCGCCTATGTCAAACGTTAGTTCGTTTTTTGGTGATATCTTTTTTCTGTTCATTTTTGCAAGTTTGGTTGTCAATTTATGCATTTTGCACTTTTATTACCGAATTGTAAAAAGAACTTTCGTGTGGAAAAGCACTTGCTTTTTTCAGGGAAATGGTATATAATGTATCCAGTGAACTTAAGTAACTGATTTAAGGAGATTAGCAATGACCAAAAACAAGTATATCCTTAACTGGATAGACGAAATGGCTGCCATGACTCAGCCTGACAAAATCGTTTGGATCGACGGTTCCGACGAACAGACCGAGGCTTTGAGAGAAGAAGCTTGCTCCACCGGCGAGATCATCAAGCTGAACCAGGATCTTCTCCCTAACTGCTATCTGCACCGCACCGCTGTCAACGACGTTGCCCGCGTTGAGGGAAGAACCTTCATCTGCACCAGCAAGAAGGAAGATGCAGGCAACATCAACAACTGGATGGCTCCCGCTGAGTGCTACGAAAAGCTGTCCAAGCTGTATCGTGGCGCCATGAAGGGCAGAACCATGTATGTGATTCCCTACTCCATGGGCCAGGTCGGCTCCTCCTTTGCAAAATACGGTATCGAGCTGACGGACTCCATCTACGTAGTTCTGAACATGCTCATCATGACCCGCGCCGGCGCTCATGTGCTGGAGGCAATGGGTGACTCCCCCGACTTCATCAAGGGTCTGCACGCCAAGGCAGATATCGATGAGGAAAACCGCTACATCTGCCACTTCCCCGAGGACAACACCATCTGGAGCGTAAACTCCGGTTACGGCGGAAACGTTCTTCTGGGCAAGAAGTGCTTCGCGCTCCGCATTGCTTCCTATCTGGGCCGCAAAGAGGGCTGGATGGCTGAGCACATGCTGATTCTGGGTCTGCAGAATCCCAAGGGAGAGATCAAGTACATCTCCGCTGCCTTCCCCTCCGCTTGCGGTAAGACCAATCTGGCCATGCTGATTCCGCCGGAAATCTACCAGAAG
>JAZSCY010000117.1:0-3473 GCA_045530875.1 Eubacteriales bacterium | reverse complement strand
GTTTTCGTCCACCTTTTTTAAAAGGTGGTGGGTGTGGGCAACGCCCGCGAATAGATTTACCCTATCCCATTTATGGAGTGAATATATGAACGAAATCACCGTCCGCGGTGCGCGGATGCATAATCTGAAAAATATTGATCTGACAATCCCCCGGGGCAAGCTGGTGGTGTTCACCGGCCTGTCCGGATCGGGCAAATCCTCCCTGGCCTTCGATACCCTCTATGCGGAGGGACATCGTCGCTTTGTGGAGTCTTTGTCCTCCTATGCCCGTATGTTCCTCGGCCAGCTGGACAAGCCGGACGTGGATTCCATTGAGGGACTTTCCCCCGCCATCGCCATCGATCAGAAAACCACCAGCAAAAATCCCCGCTCCACCGTGGGCACCGTTACGGAGATCTATGACTATCTCCGCCTTTTGTATGCCCGCATCGGTGTGCCCCATTGTCCCATCTGCGGACGGGAGATCCGGCAGAGCGGCGTGGATCAGATCATCGATTCCGTGATGGAGTTGCCCGAGGGCGAGCGGTTTATGGTGCTGTCCCCCGTGGTCCGCGGAAAAAAGGGCCGTCACGAGAAGATTTTCGCATCCGCCATGAAGAGCGGTTACGTCCGTGCCCGTGTGGACGGCGTGATTTCGGATATCGTGGAGGATATGGGCCTGGATAAAAACAAAAAGCATTCTATCGAATTGGTCATCGACCGACTGGTCATGCGGCCGGATATCCGCTCCCGCCTCAGCGATTCTGTGGAAACGGCCCTTCGGGAAAGCGAGGGCGATCTTATGATCGTCACCGTGCCAAGAGAGGGCGAGGGGAAAACCTACGAGTATTCCACCCGTTACGCCTGCCCCGAGCACGGCGTCAGCATCGGGGAACTCGAGCCCCGGCTGTTTTCCTTCAACAATCCCTTCGGCGCCTGCCCCCATTGCCTCGGTATCGGCGTGCTCCGCTCTGTTTCCCCGGAGAAGATCATGCCCAACAAGCTTCTGTCCCTCTCCGAGGGTGGACTGGCCGTCAACGGATTCAAGACCGTCACCCCCGATTCCTGGAACGGACCGCTGGTGGCCGCCGTGGGCAAAAAGTACGGATTCACCCTGGACGATCCCCTGTGCGAATTCAGCCCCGAGGCCATGCACGCCCTGCTCTGGGGTACGGGGGAGGAGGAATACGACGTTACCCGCTATTTCGGCAAAGTGGGCCGCCGCTCCTTTGCAAAATGGGAGGGCGTGATTCCCATCATCAATTCCCGGGTGAATATGAACAGCGCGGAGGCAGATTATTATCAGCAGTTCATGGAGGAGAGCACCTGTCCCGAGTGCGGCGGCAAGCGGCTGAACCCCTCCGCCCTCAGCGTCACCGTAGGCGGAAAGGATATTACCGCTTTGTGTGATCTCTCCATCTGCGACGCACTTGATTTCATCAACAGCCTGACGTTCACTCCCTCCGAGGAGATGATCGCCCGGGAGATCATGAAGGAGCTTCGTTCCCGCCTGGGCTTCCTCATCAACGTAGGACTGGATTATCTCACCCTGTCCCGCCGGGCAGGCACTCTTTCCGGCGGCGAGGCACAGCGTATCCGCCTGGCCACCCAGATCGGCTCGGCCCTCACCGGCGTGATGTACGTGCTGGATGAGCCGTCCATCGGCCTCCATCAGCGGGATAACGGCCGCCTGATCGCCACCTTGCAGCATCTGCGGGATCTGGGCAACTCCGTTCTCGTGGTGGAGCATGACGAGGAAACCATGGCCTCGGCCGATCACATCGTGGATATAGGTCCCGGTGCCGGCGTGCACGGAGGTGAGGTCATCTTCTCCGGTACACCGGAGGAGATCACCCGGTGCGAAAATTCCATCACCGGCGATTACCTCACCGGCCGGCGGCAGATCGCCGTACCAAAATCCCGCCGGGAGGGCAACGGACATTTCCTCAGCGTGTACGGCGCCGAGGTCAACAATCTGAAGAAAATGGATGTAAAAATCCCCCTGGGATGCTTTGTCTGCGTTACCGGCGTGTCCGGATCGGGCAAATCCTCTCTCGTCAACGGCATCGTCTATCCCTCCCTGGCGCGGAAACTGAACCGCGCATCCACCTGGCCCGGCAAGCACCGGGGCATGGACGGAATCGACGCTTTGGATAAGGTGATCGCCATCGATCAGAGCCCCATCGGGCGTACCCCTCGCTCCAATCCCGCCACCTATACGGGACTGTTCAACGATATCCGGGATCTGTTCGCCAAAACTCCCTCCGCCAAAATGCGGGGATACACGGCGGGCCGGTTCAGTTTCAATACCAAGGGCGGCCGGTGCGAGGCCTGCGAGGGCGACGGCGTGAAGCGGATCGAGATGCATTTTCTGCCGGATGTGTACGTGAAGTGTGATGTATGCCACGGCTCCCGGTACAATCGGGATACGCTGGAGGTGAAATACAAGGGCAAGAGCATCGCGGATGTTTTGGATATGACCGTGGAGGAGGCCTGCGATTTCTTCGCCGACATCCCCCGGATCGCCAATCGGGTGCGCACCATGAATGAGGTGGGCCTGGGCTATATCAAACTGGGACAGGCGGCCACCACCCTCTCCGGCGGCGAGGCACAGCGTGTGAAATTGGCTACGGAATTGTCCAAGCGATCCACGGGCAAGACCTTTTACGTTCTCGATGAGCCCACCACGGGCCTCCATTCCGCCGATGTGGAACGGCTGATTGCCATCCTCCAGCGGCTGGCGGATGCGGGCAATACGGTGCTGGTCATCGAGCACAATCTGGACGTGATCAAGGTAGCGGATCACATCATCGATATGGGACCGGAGGGCGGAGACGCCGGCGGTACCGTCATCGCCCAAGGCACCCCCGAGGAGGTAGCGCAGGTGGAGAAATCCTATACCGGCCAGTTCTTGCGGGATAAGTTGGGGATGAAACAGAACGGTAAATGAGAAGTTGACGAACGGGTGATGCGTATGATTAAAACAGAGTTTGGTATTATTGAGTGTTTTGATGAATATGGGGATTATACAGAATATGCTCCAGAGAGATACAATTGTGTAGCCATCGATGATGACAAATATCTGAATGATTGGTGGGATTCTCTTTTGGAAATAGATACATTTAATGTTTATGACGAGCATATTCTGCAACCTCAAAAGGCACTCTCTCGCTGGGGAACTACCATCATTCCCCCCAGCTCATTACCAAAGCTGCTGAATATCGTAGTTTCTGACAAAAGATATCGACGAGACAAAAGGCTAGTAGCTTTTGCGTCTTTGATACGTCAAGCAATCGAGTGCGAGAAATACATGATTCATTACGGAGTGTAATAATTTTCTGATAAGGAGGAGGCCCGATATGCACAGCACGGGACTCCATTCCGCCGATGTGGAGCGGCTGATTGCCATCCTCCAGCGGCTGGCGGATGCGGGCAATACGGTGCTGGTCATCGAGCACAATCTGGACGTGATCAAGGTAGCGGATCACATCATC
>JAZSCY010000064.1:0-4106 GCA_045530875.1 Eubacteriales bacterium | reverse complement strand
TCCTCCATGATCGCCGGCGCAAAGTACCGGGGCGAATTTGAGGAGCGGATGAAGGGCGTGATCGCGGAGGCAGCAAAAAACAGCCGGGTGATTCTGTTCATCGACGAAATCCATACCATCATCGGCGCCGGCGGTGCGGAGGGGGCTATGGATGCGGCCAATATTCTGAAACCGGCTCTGGCACGGGGAGAAATGCAGATCATCGGCGCCACCACCGTGGAGGAATACCGCCGCCACATCGAGCGGGATGCGGCTCTGGAGCGGCGGTTTCAGTCGGTGATGGTGGGCGAGCCTTCCCGGGAGGATGCCTGCGCCATTCTGCGGGGACTCAGGGATCGGTATGAGGCCCATCACCGGCTGCGGATCACGGATGAGGCGATCGAGGCGGCGGTATCTCTGTCCCAGCGGTACGTGAACGATCGGTATCTCCCCGATAAGGCCATCGATTTGATCGACGAGGCGGCGGCCAAAAAGCGGCTGGCTTCCTATACGATGCCCAGCGAGGTGATGGCCATCGAGAACAAGCTGAAGGCGGTGACGGCGGAGAAGGAGGAGGCTATCCTGGCGGAGGATTATGAAAACGCCGCTTCTCTCCGGGATCGGGAGAAGAATCTGCAGCTGGAATACGATCACCGGCGGGCGGACAGCGGCGCCGATCGAAAGCATACCCCCGAAATCACGGAAGAAGATGTGGCGGAGATCGTCACCGCCTGGACGGGGATTCCGGTATCCCGCCTGGCAGAAACGGAAAGTGACCGCCTGTCCCGCCTGGAATCACTTTTGGGAGAGCATGTGATCGGGCAAAAGGAAGCGGTGGAGACCGTGGCCCGGGTGGTGCGGCGGGGCAGGGCGGGGTTAAAAGATCCTCGCCGACCGGTGGGATCCCTTCTGTTTCTGGGGCCTACGGGGGTGGGCAAAACCGAATTGGCACGAGCGTTGGCACAGGCCATGTACGGCGGGGAATCCTCGCTGATCCGGGTGGATATGTCGGAGTATATGGACAAATACACCACCTCCCGCATGGTGGGGTCTCCGCCCGGATACGTGGGCTACGATGACGGCGGACAGCTGACGGAGCAGGTGCGGCGAAAGCCATATTCGGTGGTTTTGTTCGACGAGATCGAAAAGGCCCATCCCGATGTGTTTCATCTGCTGCTCCAGATTCTGGAGGACGGTATTCTGACGGATGCCCGTGGCCGGCGGGTGGATTTTAGCAACACGGTGATCATTATGACCTCCAACGTGGGGGCGGCCGACATTCTGGAGCCCCGGCGGCTGGGATTTTCCGCCGCGTCCAACGAAGCGGCAGAATATGAGCGAATGAAGGACAGCGTGCGGCATGCCCTGGAGCGAACGTTCCCCCCGGAGTTTCTCAATCGGATCGACGAGATCATCACATTTACCCGCCTCACCGAGGAGGATCTGGCCGAGATTGCTTCCCGCATGCTGGCGGAGGTGACCAAACGGATCGCCGCCTTGGGAATATCCGTCCGATTTTCCCGTGAAGTGGCGCAAAATCTTGCCCGATCCGGTGCCGATCCCCGCTATGGAGCAAGACCTCTCCGCCGCACGCTGGTGCGGATGGTGGAGGATACCTTTTCGGAGGAATTGCTGGCAGGGCGCATCCGGGCCGGTGATCGTGTGGAAGCGGTGTGGGAAAACGGGAGCGTGCGCTATCTTTGCCCGGCAGGAATCGAAAAATAATACAAGCGGGAGCATTTTTTTATAAAAATGCTCCCGCTTGTTAATAGTATGTTAATGAATATGTGCTATACTGATATTTGTAAAACCATGCAAATTACCGCTCAGGCGGCATGAGGAGATAAAAAATGGGATTTAAAAACCGTACCAAGAACTATCCTCTGTATGAGACAACTGTTTTTGAAGATTTCCGTATTATGACGGAGAATGTGGCCCGCAAGTACCCCAATCGCACCGCGTTTTCTTTCCGCCGCAATCCCAAGGATGCGGAAGTGGTTCACGTAACCTACGCCCAGGCCAGAGACCGTATCCGCAATCTGGCTACGGGTATGAACGAGCTGGGATGCCGGGACTGCCAGTGCGCTTTGCTGGGCGAGGCATCCTACGACTGGATGTGCTCCTACATCTCTTTGATGGTTATGGGTGCCGTGACCGTTCCCGTGGACAAGGAATTGCCGCCGGACGATATTATCGGCATTCTCAATCATTCTGAGACAAAATTCGTGTTCTATTCTCCCTCCATTGAGGAGAAGATCGACGGCCTTCGTGACAAGCTCACCTTTGCCGAAAAGTTCATCTGCCTGGGCTCCACCGAGGCGGAATGGGCAACGGAGCTGGAAACGGTAGCCCATCGCGGTGAGATGCTGGTAGCGGAGGGCGATACCTCGTACTTCGATTACGAGATCGATCCCGATCGCATGGCCTCCATCGTGTTCACCTCCGGCACCACTGGAAAGGGCAAGGGCGTTATGCTGTCCCAGACCAATATCGTCAGCGATATGACGCAGGGTATGTACAACTTCCAGATCACGGACAAGACCATGTTCGTTCTGCCGCCCCATCACACTTACGGATCCACGGTAAATCTGATCGGTCACTTCGCCCAGGGATGCGAGATTTACATATCCAGCGGTATCCGTTACCTCTTGAACGAGATGAAGGAACAGCAGCCCACGCACCTGATCCTGGTGCCTCTGTTTGTGGAAACCCTCTACAAGCGAATCTGGCAGACCGCCGAGAAGAGCGGCAAGGCAGATCTGATGCGCAAGGCTATGAAGATCTCCGGCGCGCTTCGCAAGGTGGGCATCGATCTGAGCCGCAATCTGTTCAAGGACGTGCTGTCCGCCTTTGGCGGCAAGTTGCAGATGGTTATCTGCGGCGGTGCGGCTTTGAACCAGAACATCATCGATACCTTTGAATCCTTCGGTATCATTATTTTGAACGGATACGGCATTTCCGAGTGCGCACCGCTGGTATCCTGCAACCGCAACGAATATCGCAAATCCGGATCGGTGGGCTGTCCCATCATCGGCGAGCTGGTGAAGATCCACGAGCCCGATGAAAACGGCGAGGGCGAGATCTGCGTGAAGGGTCCCAACGTGATGCTGGGTTACTATAAGGATCCTGAGGCCACCGCCGCCGTGTTTGATGAGGAGGGCTACTTCCATACCGGCGACTGGGGTAAACTGGACGAGGAGGGCTGGATTTACATCACCGGCCGTATCAAGAACATCATCATCCTCTCCAACGGCAAGAACGTGTATCCGGAGGAGATTGAGTTCGAGATCCAAGGCGTGCCCGGCGTGAACGAAGTGATCGTGTATGCCGGTGAGAGCCGCAGCGAAAAGCGGGAAGTCATTGTTGCCGAGATTTATCCCGATGCGGAAGAGTTGGAGAAGCGCGGCATTACCGATGCCCGCACCTACTTCACCGAGGAGATCCGGAAGATCAATGCCCGCATGGCTCCCTACAAGGCCGTCGGTCACATCAAACTCCGCTCCGAGGAGTTTGTGAAGAACACTTCGAGAAAGATCCTTCGCTTCAGCCTGGATAAATCCGTGGACTGAGCCATAGGATAATACTATACCAAATTCAGGAGGACAGAATTATGAAGCAGCTTTTGAAGATCCTTTGTGTATGTATGGCGCTGGTATGTGTGGGCGCTGTCCTGGCGGGATGTGCCAAAACCTTGAGCGGCACCTATAAAGCCGAGGTAATGGGAAGCGGCGCGTCCTATACGTTCAAAGGTCACGATGTGGAAGTGAAAGTCCTGGTTCTCGGCACGGTGATGACAACCTTGCATGGTACGTATGAACTGGGTGACGGTGTGATTACCTTGACGTTTGGTGACGGCGAGGGCGAGGAAGCCAAGAAATACAGCGGTACCTTTGATTTTTCTCAGACAGAGAACACCATAAAGATCGGCGTAGTAGAATACACACGCGTGGAGAACGGATGATGGCACAGGAGGTCCTGCGGTGTTTCTTGACACGCCGCGGATTGTGTGCTATAATACCCGACATAGGGGGAGGGGACTACCTCCCCCTTTCAACATCACATTGAGGAAATAAAACTATGACGTTGTGGGAACTGTTTATTATTGCCGTGGGACTTTCCATGGACGC
>JAZSCY010000295.1:0-1943 GCA_045530875.1 Eubacteriales bacterium | reverse complement strand
GACCCTCGGCAGATCTTCGATGATGTTTTTGCAAGCGTAGGGTTCGATTAAGTTTGCAGCGCCCACCTGCACGGCAGTAGCCCCGGCGAGCATCAGTTCGATCACGTCTTCCGCCGTGGTAACGCCCCCCATTCCCACGATGGGAATGTTGACGGCGTGAGCAACTTGGTAAACCATCCGTACCGCCACCGGGAAGATGGCGCTTCCGGAGAAGCCGCCCATGGTGTTGGCGATGACGGGCTTTCTGGTGCGCAGATCGATCCGCATACCGAGGAGGGTGTTGATCAGGCTGATGCCGTCCGCACCGGCTTCCTCACAGGCTTTGGCGATTGCCACGATATCCGTCACATTGGGGGACAACTTTACGATCACCGGTTTGGTGGTGACTGCCTTTACTGCCCGGGTTACTTCTGCCGCGGCCTCAGGCGATGTGCCAAAGCTCATACCGCCGCCGTGTACGTTGGGACAGCTGACGTTGACCTCCAGCCATCCAACCTGCTCGCACTTGTCCAGCTTCTCGCAGGTGTATACGTAATCCTCGACAGAGAATCCGCTGACGTTGGCCATGACCTTTTTGTCAAAGCATTTCGCCAGGCGGGGCAGTTCCTTTCCGATTACGGCATCCACGCCGGGATTCTGCAAACCCACCGCATTGATCATACCCGAGGGACATTCTGCGATGCGGGGGGTGGGATTGCCGAAGCGGGGATCCTTGGTGGTTCCCTTGAAGGAGAAGGTGCCCAGCATATTGATATCATACAGCTCTGCAAACTCGTATCCGTAGCCAAAGGTACCGCTGGCGGGGATCACGGGATTGTCCAATTCAATACCGCAGAGCGTCACTTTCATTTGTCCCATGCGATCTCCTCCTTATACATGATCGGTCCGTCCTTGCAGATGCGCTTGTAGCCGGTGAGTGTCTTGCAGGAGCATCCCATGCAGGCACCGAAGCTGCATCCCATCCGCTCCTCGAAACTGAACTGACCGCTGGTAGCGGATGCACGCCAGATGGCCTTCAGCATGGGCTCGGGACCGCAGGTGTAAACGTAGGTGTAGGATTTTTCCGCCATGGCGTCGGTGACAAATCCTTTGATTCCGTAGGATCCGTCCACGGTGGTGACGGTTACATCCGCACCCAGCGCACGGAATTCTTCTTCGTAGAAGATTTCACTCTTCGTGTTGAAGCCCAGGATCACAGACACCTTTTTGCCCTCGGCGATCAGCCGCTTGGCCAGCATGTACAGAGGCGGAACACCTACACCGCCGCCCAGAAGCAGGGGAGCGTCGCCGCTAAGGCTTGTATCGTATCCGTTGCCCAGACCGCTGAGAATGTCAAAAGCACCCTCTTTCATGCGGCTCATGGCCTCCGTACCCTTGCCCACCACCTTGTAGATGATGGTCAGGGTGCCCCCCTCGCAGTCGCACACGGAGATGGGACGGCGCAGATAGAACCCGTCCAGCTGAATATTCACGAACTGACCGGGGGCGGTGATGTGGGACGTGTCCCCCGCCAGGCGCATTTTGTATACGCTGTCGGTCAGCGGTGTGTTGTCGATAATCTGAAAAATACTCTGTTTCATGATCGTTCCTTATGCGTCAATGGTGGAGATGGTCAAAGTAGTCTCTTCCAGTACGTCCAGAAGCACTCGGACGGTATCCAGCGCGGTGAAGATGGTCACGTTGTTCTCGGTGGCGTAGCGGCGGATCTGATAGCCGTCGCTGGCGTGACCTACGGAGTCGATATCACGGGTGTTGATCACATAGGCGATGTGACCCTGACGGAGCGCATCGGGAATCTCGTTGCTGCCGTCACCGATCTTCTGCAGAACGTGGGTGCGGATGCCGTTTTCCTTTAGGAAGCGGGCCGTACCCTCGGTGGCCTGGATGTTGAATCCCAGATTATAGAAGCGGCGGATCAGAGGCAGTGCCTCCTCCTTATCCTT
>JAZSCY010000347.1:0-7333 GCA_045530875.1 Eubacteriales bacterium | reverse complement strand
CGACAATGCGTAAAGGATTTTTTGTAAAAGGTACGGCTGTGTTTTTGCTGGCGGCCATGCTGCTTGGCGGATGCGGACCGGCTGTGGATTTGCCGGAGGATACCGATCCGCCTGCCACGGAGGATACATCCACTCCCGTGGAGGAGCTGAAGGAGCATATTTTTGTGGATGGCAGTGAAGGCGCTCCGTACGAAAATGTCGGGCTGGTAACAGATCCCGATCAGGTGTACGACAAAGACGCCGCTTCTCTGGGATTGTGGAGCAAACCCAAGGACAATCCTCTGGTGGTGAATACCATGCCGGAAAATATGGAAGAATACGCGTTTCTTGAAATGGACGTGTTCCTCAACAACGTATTGCCCAACGGTATGCGTGTGTATATCTACTGCGGCACGGACGCAAACGGCGAGGAGACCTATTACTATAAGGACGTGCCTACCGAGAACGACAACTGGACAACCGTTTCCTGCCCGCTGAATGAGATGTTCACCCACGGCGAGGCGGATATTACCAAAGCGGAGAAAATCGAGATCCGTATCAACCCCATGGACAAGTCCTTGAAGCAGCTGTACGTTCGGTCTATTATCGTCCGCGGCTATCGTCCCGGTGAAGAACCGAAGGTGTACGAGGGAGCGACGGATGTGTATGATTTTATTCTGAAGCAGTATGAAGAACTGGAATTTGGCGGCTACCGTGCGGACAGTGCGCTGCATCGGTCCATGCTGAAGAAAATCAACGACGATTGCAAAACTTGGTGGGGCCGCATCAACCGCACCAAAAAGAATCCCTTCGGTTTGAATTATCCCATCAACGGTACATACATGATCGACATGTATGAGCACATAGTGTGCATGGCCCGCGGCTATGCGACCCCCGAATCCGATTACTATAAGAACGAGCAGTTGGCTGAGGATATCATCTACTGCCTGGAGTACATGTGGGAGAATTACTATGGCGGCACCACCAGCAAGATGCCTGCCGGTACCAACTGGCACGATTCCTTTGTGGAAGCACCTTTGCTTATGACCATCAGCCTTCTGGCGGTACGGGATTCTTTGGAGTATGATCAGATCGATCATCTGACAGACTGGATGGATTATTTGCAGAATGAATCTCCGTACACCACCGGCACGTCGGCCAACCTGATCAACCAGACACGGTGGATTGTGTTGTCTGCGGCTCTTCAGAAAGACGGCCCCCGTATTCGGAAAGCGATCGACAAGCTGGCAGACGATATGTTCCACTACGTTACCAAAAAGGATGGCGTATATACGGATGGTTCCTACATTTATCACGAGGATGTTCCTTACACGACCGGTTACGGCGGCGATATTCTGCAGGGTATGTCGTATGTGGTATATGTGGTGGCAGGAACGGAATACTCTTTCTCCGAAGAACAGATCCATATGCAAATTGATTGGGTCTTTGATGTGTTCGAGCCGATCATGTGGCGCGGAAATGCCATGAGCGCGGTCAGCGGACGTATGATCTGGTCCAATCCCAGCGAGGCCGCCCGTGCCCACTGTGTCATCAACGGTATGGCGCGCATTGCGGAGTACGCGGGAGAGCGGGCAGGAGAAGTGAAATCTCTGCTCAAGTATTATCTGACGGAGAATACACTCCGATATGAAAACAATTTGTCCATGAGCACAGCCGGTCTGATTATGGATTTGCGAAAGGACGACAGCATCCAGCCTGTCGCGGATCGCGTTGGTGCAAAAGTATTCAATAAGATGGCCCGTTTGAGCACGCACCGCGGTGACTTTGCCTCCATGCTTGCCATGAGTTCTCCCACCGTTTCCCGGTACGAGCACTTTATTTGGTCGGCCACCAATCAAGAGAATCCCTACGCATGGTACAAGGGCGCCGGTATGCTGTACGTATACGCGGACAGTCTTACCCAGTTCGATCAGGCTTTCCACCGCTATATCAATCCCTACCGTATACCCGGCACTACGGTAGACACCCGGACGAGAAATGCCGATAATAACACGAAAATTTACAACCAGTCCGATTTCGCAGGCGGCGTGCAGATGGATATCTACGCGGCGGCCGGCTTCCAATACGACAATCAGAACGGCGACTTTGAGTCCGATCTGGTAGCGAAGAAATCCTACTTCTTCTTCGATAACGAGTATGTGATGCTGGGTACGGATATCACCAGCACCAAGGACGAGGGCGTTATCACCACCGTGGAGAATCAGAAGCTGGCCAACAGCGCGATCAAGATGTATCTGAACGACAACGAAGAAGCGGTGACCGCCACGGAGGATACCTTGGTGGAGGGTGTGAAGTACGCCTATATTTCCAAGTACGGCTCCATCGTGTTCCCGGAGAAGCAGGATTTGACGGTGAAAATCGCCACCAACTCCGGATATAAGTTTGCGGAGATCTTCTTTGATCACGGTGTGAACCCCACGGAGGATACCTACTCTTACATCATTCTGCCCCTGGCATCCCAGGAAGACGGAAAAGCCTACTACGAGAATCCCGATGTGGAGATCCTCGCCAACACCGATACGATCCAGTCTGTCCGCGATAATAAGCTGGGCCTGACCGGAATCGTATTCTGGGAAGCAACGGAATTCCAGGGCATTACTCCCGCGTTCGCCTGCACCATGATGGTGAAGGAGACGGAGGGCGGTAAGCAGATTGCTGTCAGCGATCCTACCATGAGCCTGAGAGGCAAGCATATCATCGTTGTGGACGGAGTGTACACGCTGGATGGCACGAACGACAAGGTGACGGTGACCGACGACGGCTCCAAGACCACGGTGAGCGTGGATCTGACCGGAATGGACGGCCAGACGGTACTGTTTGCCTTGGCTGAAAAGTAAATATCACGAAACGACGCTTGCTTACGGTAAGCGTCGTTTCTTTGCGGCAGGAAAGTTTTGGATGGTGTGAAACGGCACTTGGAACAAGGAAGGGCGTGTGATATAATCAATTTGTACAGACAACTTGGCGGGGTTCTGCCCCAGGATATCGCACACAATATCCAGGTTTTGGGATGATTGCCGATATGGAAAACGTCAAACGGAGTGCAGCACTTTATAAGGAAAAGTATCCAATAAATCGGCAGATTTTTTTGCGTATATATCTTTTTCCTGATGAGTGAGATTTTATATAAAGTGAAAGAAAAAGTATATAAATATAATAATTCACATGGTACGATATCACATGAAGAGGTTTGTTCATCCCAATTGCATATGAGGGTGTGAGGTTTCCCGTAAACTGCCCGCTCCCACCGCAAGGCAGCCGAAAAAACGAACCTACCGATTGTTGCAAAACAAAAATCAAAAAATAAAAGGAGAAAGATTGCAATGACTGCGAAGAGAATTTTGGCAGGGCTTCTTGCGATGCTTATGCTGGTCCCCATGTTCTGTGCATGTAATCCGGACACGCCCGACACGCCGGATTCCAGCGATACTTCTGTGAACACTCCCGAGGTGCCGGACGAAAAGATCCGATACATTTTCGCGGATGGCAGTGAGGAAAAGCCGTACGATCCACTGGGTATGGAAACCGATCCCGATCAGATGTACGACGTAAAGGTAGCAACATTGGGACTGTGGAAGAAGCCAAAGGAAAATCGTTTGGTGATCACCGATATTCCCGAGAATTTTGAAACCTATGTGTACATGGATATGGATGTGTACCTGAACTCCGGTCTGCCCAGCGGTCTTCGCATGTACATATACTGCGGTGTGGATGAGAGTGGAGAAGAGAGCTACTTCTACAGAGATTTTTCCACAACCAAAGAGGGTTGGGTTACTCTATCCTATCCTATGGTAGGCCTGACCAGTCAGGGTAACGCCGATCTGACCAACGCAGAACGGATTGAATTGATCGTAAACGATACGGGCATGGCATTGCGCCAGCTGTATGTACGTTCGATCTCTGCCCGGAATTACTATGATGGAGATGAACCTATGGTATATGAAAACGCGGAGGATGTATTTGACTATATCCTGCAACAGTATGAGTATTTGGAATTTGGCGGATACAGAGAAGGCGACAGTCTCCATGAGAGCATTATAAACGGCATTAACTCTTCTTGCAAGACATGGTGGGATCGAGTATCGGGCGACAAAACGGCCAATAATCCCTTCGGATTTAATTCAACACGGTATCCTATCACCGGTGCCAATATGACGAGTTTGTACGCAAACATGGAGGCAATGGCCCGTGCATATGCTACATACGGCTCGGCATATTATAAAAATGAAGAGCTGCGGGATGACCTCATCTACTGCTTGGATATCATGTATGAGCATTTCTTCGGCGGAGACAGCGGCAAGATGCCGGAGGGCACCAACTGGTACGATTCCTACGTTACCGCGCCTCTGAGTTTGTCCGCTATCCTCCTTGCTTTGCGTCATGATCTGACGGCAGAACAGTTGGATCATTATATGGACTGGATGGATATTCTGGCCACCCATTCTCCCTACACCGGATCCGGCGGTCCCAATCTGATCAATATGTCCAAGTGGGTCATCATGTCCGCGGCACTGCAGAAGCAGGGCGAGCGTCTTGAAAAGGCTGTGGATAAGCTGGCTAAGGATGTATTCCACTATGTGAAAATCGGCGACGGTATGTATGAAGACGGCTCCTACATCTACCACGGTTCCGTTCCGTATACCACCGGTTACGGCGGAGATCTTCTGCAGGGTATGTCGTATGTGATGTATGTGGTGGCGGGAACGGAGTATTCCTTCTCCCAGGAACATATCGATATGCAGGTGTCCTGGGTGTTCGATGCGTTTGAGCCGGTTATGTGGCGCGGTGCGGCGATGAGTGCTGTAAGCGGACGTATTATTTGGTCCAATCCCACCGAAAGCGCACGTGCGAACTGCGTGATCGTCGGTATGGCACACGTGGCAGAGTATGCTCCTGCCGAGAAGGCAGCGCAGATGAAGTCTCTGCTGAAATACTATTTGGTGAACAATCCTACCCGGTATGAGAACAACGGATCCCTCAGCACAGGTGATTTGATCGCCAAGATCCGGAATGATGACAGCATCGTACCGGCCGAGCCGAGAGTAGCCGCTAAGGTATTCGGCAACATGGCCCGTATCACCACCCACCGCGGTGATTTCGCCTCCATGCTGGCAATGAGCAATCCCAGAGTATCGCTGTATGAGGGATTTGTCTGGTCTGAGTCCAATATGGAAAACTGCACGGGTTGGTATACCGGTGCCGGCATGCTGTATGTCTATGCAGACCGGCTGGATCAGTATGACAAGAGTTATCATCATTATGTAAACCGCTACCGTTTGCCTGGTACTACCATCGATACCAGACCTCGTGTACCCGAGAATAATATCGGTGTATACAATAAATCCGCGTTTGTGGGCGGTGCGCAGTTGAATGAGTACGTGGTTGCCGCATACGATTATGATAACAACAACGGAGACTTTGTATCCGATCTGGTAGCAAAGAAGTCCTACTTCTTCTTCGATAACGAGTACGTGATGCTGGGTGCGGGTATCAACAGCACGCTGGATGAAGGCGTTGTTACCACGGTTGAGAATCAGAAGAGTAACGAGATGTACCTGAATGACGATAAAGAAGCCATCGCGTATACGGAAGATACCCTGGTGGAGGGCGTCAAGTATGCCCATATCAAGGGATATGGCTCCATCGTCTTCCCCGAAAAGCAGGATCTGACGGTGAAACTGGCTCGGGGTGAAAACACATACTTCACGGAAATCATGTTTGATCACGGTGTGAATCCCACGGATGATACCTACTCTTACATCATTCTGCCCCTGGCATCCCAGGAAGACGGAAAAGCCTACTACGAGAATACCGATGTGGAGATCCTCGCCAACACCGATACGATCCAGTCTGTCCGCGATAATAAGCTGGGCATGACCGGAATCGTATTCTGGGAAGCTGTGGAATTCCAGGGCATCACTCCCGACTTCGCCTGCACCATGCTGGTGAAGGATACGGAGGGCGGTAAGCAGATCGCCGTCAGCGATCCCACCATGAATGTGAGAGGCCAGCATGTCATCGTTCTGGACGGCGTGTATGCGCTGTCGGGCACCCATGAGAAAGTGACGGTGACAGACGACGGCTCCAAGACCACAGTGAGCGTTGACATGAGTGGAATGGGCGGACAGAGTGTGCTCTTTGATCTTACAAAGAAATAAGCAGCAAAGTAAACAGAACACCCCCGACAGATTTTGAAGTCTGTCGGGGGTTGTCTTATGCTTTTAAAAAAATGGCTTTTGGTTAATTCCTTGGATCAAAAATCCATTCAAACTTATCCCAATGCTCCTTTTCATCCGACAACAGTTCTTTCACCTTTGAAACGATTGATCCCGCGAAAGAAACGGTGTTTTCGTGAGAAAAATAAATCGCCCAGGAAAAATCCTTATCCGTATAAATCGTTTCGTGCCCACCATACTCAATCCATTCAGCCGTTTCCACGCAATGCTCCGGATGCAAAAAGTTTTCACCGTAACTGTATATATGCGTTTGCGGAAGTCCTATTATTTGCTCAAGCTCTCTCATGTGCGGCTCAAGGTAATCAAACATCACAAAGAATTTTCCGGAGACTTCTTCGGGCTCCTCTCCCATAAGGGGAAACCACAACGATGTGTTCACATATCCCCAAACAGAACGAAATTTTTCCTGCAGTGCAATCGCTTCCGCGCCCATAATGACTCGATAGTATGGAATTCCAGCCCATTCAAGAGGCTCTTCTTGGGATATAAGTTTTTCTAAAAAATCACAAAACTCTTGATTTGTTTTTTGAATGAAATGCTTTGCCAAATTATTTTGCGGTTTTAAAATAGACGGCTCATAATGTACATCCAAAAAACTCAATATTTCTGCTTTTAATTCTTCTTTATTTTCAAATGGCTTGTCTATGAGCGTCGATAACTTAAATCTCAATTCGTCGGCAACAGTATACCCAGCGAAGATAACACCTCCATGCCTTGTGTATGCCTTGTGATACTGTTCCGCTTTGTTTAAACACCATTTTTTCAAATGGTTGATTGTATTATTAAATGTCATAAAGCCTCGCTCGATTGCTTACGAAATTATAAGAAACTTTGCAAAAACAAGCGTTTTATTTATGGATGTATTCGGAATACACGTGGATGGCATCAAAAATCGGCTCGAATTTCCCCTCCGCGTTGGTGGTGACCAGAATAAATCCTGCCCCGTCCGAATCCCGTTCCGCATAACTTGCCAGGCAGTGGCGGGCCTGATGGGTGTATCCCGTCTTTCCGGCCAGAATGGTGGCGTCGGTTGGTTCATCGCCGTGCACACGGGAGAACATGGTGGATGTCAACTCCACCCCTTCCGGATGCTTTTC
>JAZSCY010000089.1:0-3336 GCA_045530875.1 Eubacteriales bacterium | reverse complement strand
CAAGGAGAGTTATATGATAAAGGTTTTTGCATTTGATCTGGACGGCACTCTGACCCAGCATAAAACACCGCTGGACGAAAAGAATCGGGCTATCCTGGAGAAACTGGGGCAGAATTACCGCATTCTTATGGTGGGTGCCGGCGGATGCATGCGCATTTATAATCAGCTGCAGGGATTGGCCGTGGACGTGATCGGCAATTACGGTATGCAGTATGCAAAGTATACGGACGGCGAATTGAAATTGGTCCGGGACGACGTGCGCCCCTGTGATCGGGATTCCGTGGAAGAAAAGGTGACGTATCTCCGGCAAAAGCATGGCTTTACGGAATTTGCGGGGGACAACGTGGAGTATCATGCCTCCGGCTGCCTGACCTTCCCCCTTCTGGGAACGAAGGCGGTGCAGAAGGATAAACTGGCCATCGATCCCGACCGGAAAAAGCGCCGCGCCATCTACGGCGAGGTGTGCGATCTGTTTTCCGAGTACAACGTGTTCGTGGGCGGATCTTCTTCCTTTGATATGGCCCCGAAACCCTTCAATAAGTACTACGCGCTGGATCTGTGGTGCCGTGAGAACGGATACGATCACAGCGAGGTGATCTACGTGGGCGACGATTACGGCCTGGGCGGCAACGATGAGAGTATCTACCGCTCAAAATTTCGCTTCCTCTGCACCGACGATTACCGCCGCCTGGATGAGATCCTTGCACCCTGGCTGGATGAATCCGTGGAGGATATCGCCGGGCTGTTGGGCACGGTTACGGATTGTCCCTGCGGTCAGACTCATACCTGCACCATCGGGCAGGTGGTGATCCGTCACGGCGCCCTCAATGAACTTCCTGCCATGGCGGGCGAGTATAAAAATATCCTGCTGGTGTGCGACGAAAATACTTACCGTGTCGCCGGCCGCCGGGCAGAAGAATTGCTTGGCGGAAAGATCGGCACACGGATGCTGTACTCCGGCGACAGTTTTGTGGTGCCCAACGAGGATGCCGTAGCCGAACTGACCGCGCGGGTGACGGCGCGTACCGATCTGATCGTGGGCGTGGGCTCGGGCGTGATCAACGATCTGTGCAAATACGTGGCCAATGAACAGAAGCTGCCTTACTTTATCGTGGCAACCGCTCCCTCCATGGACGGATACGCATCCAAGGGCGCGGCCATGATCTTCGACAGCATGAAGATCACCACCACCGCTGATGTGCCTGCCGCCATCCTCTGCGATACGGAAATTCTCAAGGATGCCCCCATGGATATGCTTCGCGCCGGATACGGGGATATCATCGGCAAATTCAGCTGCCTCAACGACTGGCGGCTGAGCCATGCGGTCAACGGAGAGCCCCTGTGCGAGTACATCTACAATCTGACCTACGACACGGTGAAATCCGTGGCCGGCATGGGACGCGCCATCGCCGCCCGGGATGAAAAAGCCGTGGCCGCGCTGATGCGGGCGCTGATCATGGTGGGTATCGCCATGGCGTATATGGGAAATTCCCGCCCTGCCTCCGGCAGTGAGCATCATTTGTCCCACTATTTTGAGGTGGTCGGTTTGCTCCGTGGCGAGCCCTATTTCTGCCATGGCATCGACGTGGCCTACTCCACGTATGTGACGGCAAAAATTCGCCGGGATCTTTTGGCCATCGATGCGCCCAAGGCAAAAGTGTTCGATCCGGCGGATTGGGAAAACAACATCCGTCGGGTGTACAGCGTGCCGGGCAATGCCACCGCCGCCGAGGGCATCATCGCCCTGCAGCATAAGCTGGGCTGGATCAGCGAGGATAAAAGCGAGATCTACCGCGCCAAATGGGAGGAGATCCGCGCCATTTTGGCCGATTCTCCCACACCGGTGGAGGTGCTTGGCATGCTGAGTGATGTGGGACTTCCCATGGAGGAATTTTTCAGCACCTACACCGAGGAAAAGATAGCCGACGCCATCCGCTACGCCAAGGATTTGAAGGATCGCTACACGGTGCTTTGGCTGAACGAGCAGGTGCAGTAAATAAAAAAGGAACTCCCACGGGCGTCTGCTTAATTACCGGTAAACTAAATAGCCTTCCCCAGCGGGGGAAGGGGGACCGTTGCGGGGTTCCCCAAAACGAGCTTGTCGAGTTTTTGGGGTTCTCGCGTTAGCGGTGGATGAGGTGTTTGAATGTACGAAAAAGACTCCTCATCCGTCAGCGCGACATTCGACTCCGTCGAAGTCGGGCTACCACCTTCTCCCACAGGAGAAGGCTTTTTTGATATGCAGAAGGCAAAGAACAGCCCCGCGCAAGGCGGGGCTATAAGAAGATTACAATTTATTTCACTTCAGCCATTTCTTTTGCTTTTGCAAGGAGCTTTGCATAACGTTCATCCTCGCGCACATTATCAAACCAAGGCCACTTTGTCATCGCATTAAATATATCGCCTTTGATTTGCCAAAACAACCACAAGTATGGTGTCCAAACACTTGTACCATCTTCAAAGAAGATATTAACAACGCAATTCTTTTCTATTTTGGAGATCTTTGCGTTTTCAAACAGTGTCGGAGAACCTGTTTCCATTTTCTTGCCTTCGGGTATTTGCAACCAAGTATCATACAATGTAAAAGCTTTTTCAAGATATATAAAGCCCTCATCAGTTTCGCCCGCACCGATCATTGCTCCTGCGGCCTTTAAGCACAAATCAGCATAGCAACCGCTCCATGCCTCAGGGATATCTCCATCATCTGAAATACATTCAAGAATTCTCATTCTATATTTCATAAGGGTAGCAGTTTTTTGTGGTTTTTCAAAGAGCATGCCATTGTCTTTTTCATAGTACCGCATATACTCTCTTCCTAAAAAGTGCATCAAATTCAAGAGAACGTTCGCTGTATTTTGCTTTTGATATTCTGCTTGTTTTCCCCTTTTCCAAAAACGCTCTTCGATACGTTCATTTTGACAAGAAGAATAAAATTGTTCGCTTTTGTATTGCCATTTTTCCCATTCATCATCGGGGCATACGATGCTCATACATTCCAGTGCATTTTGACGGGTATATTCCCAAGTGCAATCTGAAATAATTTTCTCGCATACTTCTTTTAGCAGCGGATAATCTCTTTGCCAACATTCTTTATTTCGTAAAATTGCCATAGCCAAACAATCGCAAATTGCAAAATCCGAGGGATACTTTTGATAGTATTCTTTTGCCAAAACCAACTGTTCTGCTGGAAGCGCATGATTAAACTTTGACATAAAAAATTCAAAATCGGCTTGGTGGCTGGCTTCATCGTTGCCGATAAGCTCGTCAACCGTTATCTTAAAATAATTTGCGATTCGAGGCAAAAGAGTAATATCGGGATAACCACCACGCTCCCAG
>JAZSCY010000281.1:0-8023 GCA_045530875.1 Eubacteriales bacterium | reverse complement strand
CTTGCGGAATACAAATGCCACCAGATGGCCCTTATCGTCCACGATGGCAGAGAATTCAGCTTGTGATCCCAGATGATGTTGTTGGCTTCCTTCAGGGAAGTGCCCTCGGGAGCGGTAACCAGCTTAGCAAGAGGAGTCATGAAGGTCTCTACCTTCTCGTCCATGGACATACGGCTGACACGGTAGTCACGGCCGGTCACGATACCCAGCAGTTTGCCGTTTGCCTTACCGTTGTCGGTAACAGCGATGGTGGAGTGGCCCAGGCGCTCCTTCAGCTCGATTACGTCCGCCAGAGTCTGATCGGGACGGAGGTTGGAGTCGGAGTACACAAAGCCTGCCTTGTGATTCTTCACACGGCGAACCATTTCCGCCTCATCCTCGATGCTCTGAGAACCGTAGATGAAGGACACGCCGCCCTCTTTGGCGAGAG
This sequence comes from Eubacteriales bacterium, assembly GCA_045530875.1. Classification (GTDB taxonomy): domain Bacteria; phylum Bacillota; class Clostridia; order Oscillospirales; family CAG-272; genus SIG701. The sequence goes on along the minus strand of JAZSCY010000281.1, from coordinate 7,593 downwards.
CGATGGCCATGCGGTCGTCGGAAACGGACTGCATGATGGCGGAAACCAGAGGGATATTCATGGAGAGAGCCGGTTCCTCACCGCGCTTGAATTTCACCAGCGGGGTTTTAAGGGAAACATTGGCGGGGATGCAGTTCGCGTCGGAATAACCGGGAACAAGCAGATACTCACTGAAGGTGTGGGACAGTTCGTTGTAATAGAAAGCCATAGCAATACTCCTATGAATATATATATATTAGAGAGATTATATCACATTACGAGGGAGAATACAATATGACAAAACCACCATTTTTTCAAAAAAATAAAAAAATTTTTGCGCCAGATTGCGAAAATGGAGTGGGAGTGACGTACAGTTAAAACTGCAAGCTAACCATCCCACTCGCGAGAAAACCTTGACAAATGGGGCCAACCATTTGTCATCGGCTGTGCCGACCGGTTTTCTCCAAGGCTTGGCTGAACAATGGAGTGGGAATAATGCACTTGCATTCCGCGTAACTTAATCGCAGCACAACCGGCAAGTGCTCGAGAATTTCCCTCACGGAAAATTCTCCAAAGCGCAGCTGAACAATGGAGTGGGAGTGACGTACAGTTAAAACTGCAAACTAACCATCCCACTCGCGAGAAAACCTTGACAAATGGGGCCAACCATTTGTCATCGGCTGTGCCGACTGGTTTTCTCCAAGGTGTATCCGAAATTATTGAGTGGGAATAAAAAAGGCACGCAGGAGAATTCCTGCGTGCCGGGTTTTTGGGATTAAACGTCCAATTCAAAGATGGCCTTGTCGTCAAAGGTGGTGGGGAACTTCTTGTTGATGGCAGCGCTGTCCTCGGAATACTTTGCATTCTTCAGAGCGGTGTCTGCCTGTACGTGCCAAGCGATGTCACCCTCGCCGGCGAAGTACATGATGTGGTAGCCGTAAGTGGACTCAACGATGCCGGTGTCACCGACCTTGCGGCCCTCTTCGTAGATCCACGCGTCGAAGTTTTCTACCATCTCGCCCTTGGCTACGTTCTCATACAGACCGCCATTGGTGTTGGAACCGGTGTCCTCGCTGTACTCCTCGGCCAGAGTAGCAAATGCATTTTCCAGCGCGCTGACGATGGGCAGGGATGCCAGCAGTTCCTCAGCCTTTGCCTTGGCAGCCTCAGCGGAGCCGTAGGTAGCGGAGGTGAGCAGTACGTGACGAACGTTTACGGTGTTGTAGCTATCCAGCATAGCGGGAGTAACCATCAGGTATGCGGAATAGGTGGTCTTGTCTTCGCTTACCTCGGTGTATACATCGCCTGCCATGCGCTCCTTGGCAAATGCCCACTCGGAGACCTTGTTATCCTTTACATAAGAAGCCTCGGAGGTGAGAGCCTCTACCTCTTCGCGGATCTTCTCGTCGGTCATTTCCTCGTCATCGGCGTACAGAACGTTGCGCAGATAATCGAACGCGATCAAACCAAACTCGTCCTTGTTCTTGGCCTGAGCGAAGCGATCCAGATAACCCTGGAGAAGGGCAGCGGTCTCTTCATCGTTGGCGGTGGTGTCCGCGGTTTCCATATCAAATGCAGCATACTGAGCGTACAGCAGTGCATAGGGGTTGTCCTCTACATACTTGTTGTAGTCCGCCTCACCGTAGTTGTACGCATCGGTGATTTCCTTGCTGCACTTGGATGCCAGAGCGGTCAACTCCAGTGCCTGACGGATATCCTTTACGTTTACGCCGGTGCCGAACATGGCATATACATAGTAGGAGGTGGAAACACCGGCCTGCTTTGCGTTTGCCTTGATGCTGTCGATGGCGTTATCGATTGCCTTGTAGTCTTCCTCGTCCAGAGTGATGCCCCGTGCGTTTGCTTCCTCACAGAAAGCCAGGGTGTTGGAGAGGGAGCTCTTTGCATTGGCTACAAAGTAGTCGAACCAGGTGGTGCCGTCGCTGTACATGGAGCACGCCTGACCCTTCAGGGATTTGTTTGCATCGATGGGGAAGTAGTATCCGTAGGTGGATGCAAATTCCTGATAGTAGTTGTTGAAGAAGTAGGAGAATACAGCGTTGCTGACTTCATAATTTTCCGTAGTAGCGGAAACGGTGTTGCGGAGGAAGAAGCCGCTTGTCACCAGATTGCTGTAAACAACCAGAGAGCCAAGAATGGCCACAACGAGAACGGTGCATACGATTGCAATAAATTTGTTACGCTTTTCTTTAGCGGTGAGGGTCACCTTGCGTTTAGCCTTACCCATGAGTAAAAACCAAGCCTTTCATATATGTTGTACATATCGGGGGAGATACCTCAAAGGGAGTCTCCGTCAGCCGAAATAAACGGACATACCATATGGCAAGTCCGATAACTGACTTATTATAACACAGTTTTTCTGAAAATGCTATACTTGATTCGAAAATTTACATATTAATTACAAAAAAATACGCAAAAAAACGCCCGTCGGCGATGAGTTTACAAAAAATTGTTTATTTTTCGGGGTCCGTGTGCTATACTATTAAAAGTTTGATATACATAAGGAGATCGATTCAGTATGAAACCCGAAAAAGCGTGCGCTTGTTCCGAGCGTCTGGGCCGTGTAGGCGGTCAGGCTGTTCTGGAGGGCGTGATGATGAAGAGCGGTGAGCGTACCGCCCTGGCCGTACGGGATGAGACGGGAGCCATCCGCACCTCGGTGGATACCCATGTCTCCATACGGAAAAAATATAAAATTCTGAACCTCCCCCTGGTGCGGGGCATCGTGAATTTCGTGGAGACCATGATGCTCAGTTACAATACGCTGATGCAGTCTGCGGATATGCTGGGAATCGACGATGCCGCGGAGGATACCAAATTTGAGGCATGGCTTCGCTCCAAGCTGGGCAATAAGCTTATGAGCGTGCTCATGGGCATCGCCGCCGTAATCGGCGTGGTGCTGGGTTTTGGACTGTTTTTGTACCTCCCCGCCTTCGTGACCAAGTGGCTGGATTCCCTGATGGGCGGCATCGGCTGGTTCCGCAACGTGATTGAGGGCGTTATGAAAATCGCCATCTTTGTGGCGTATATTGCCCTCTGCTCTTTGATGAAGGAAATGCGCCGTACCTTTGAATACCACGGCGCGGAGCACAAATCCATCGCCTGCTATGAGTCCGGCATGGAGCTGACCCCCGCCAACGCGGCCAAATGTACCCGCTTCCATCCCCGCTGCGGCACCAGTTTTCTGTTTGTGATTTTGATTCTCTCCATTTTGGTGAATTCACTCATCTCCTGGGAGAATCTGGCTTTGCGTGTGGTCCTGAAAGTGCTGCTTCTGCCGGTGATCGTGGGCCTGGGATTTGAGTTTATCATGTACGCCGGCAAGCACACGAATTGGTTTACCCGACTTCTGTCTGCCCCCGGCCTCTGGATGCAGCGCATCACCACCCGGGAACCGGATGAGTCCCAGCTGGAGATCGCCATCACCGCCCTGAAACTGGCTATGCCCGAAGAATTCCCCGTCGAGGAAACGAAGGAAGATGAGCCGGCCCAGGACGCGCCGGAGCGTACGGATGACACTGAATGATATTCAGCGCCGCTTGCGCGCTGTGGGAATTGAGGAGGCCGCGTGGGAAGCGCGGCTTCTTGCCGCCCGTTTTACGGGATTGTCCGATGCCCGCCTTGTGATTATGGGGGGCGAAGAATTGGATGCCCCCGGATTGGAGGCGGCTGTGGCGCGGCGGGAAAAACGGGAACCGCTGCAGTATATTCTGGGCGAGTGGTCATTTATGGGACTGTCTTTTTCCGTCAGCCCCGCTTGCCTGATCCCCCGTCCTGATACGGAAACATTGGTGGAATACGCTGTTCGACAGTTGCCGAATAATGCAAAAGTGGCGGATCTGTGCACCGGTAGCGGCTGTATCGGCATCGCTCTGGCCCATCATCGCCCGGATATCACCGTTGCCGCGGTGGATCTGTTTCCCGAAACGGCAAAAATGGCCGAAAACAACGCCCACCGGCTGGGCGTGGCCGATCGCGTTACCGTAACGGTGGGCGACGTAACTCAAGATACTCTTTTGGCGGGGGAAAGATACGATGCCGTCGTGTCCAACCCTCCTTATATCACCGCGGAGGAAATGAATACCCTGGCTCCCGAATTGGCTTTCGAGCCCCGGGCCGCCCTGACGGATGAAGGGGATGGCTTGTCCGTGATCCGTGGGGTGCTCCGTACCGCTGCCCGTGTTTTACGGGAGGACGGAGTACTGCTTATGGAATTCGGTGCGGAGCAGGGCCCGGCTGTGCTGGCACTGGCACGGGAATATTCCTTTACTGACGCGCATATTCTCAAAGACGCCGCCGGTCACGACCGTGTGCTCGTGGCCCGACGGGGATTCTGACGGATTGTGAGGATTGATAGAATGAAAAAAATAAAGCTTTGTGTGCTGTTCGGCGGACGCTCCTCCGAGTATGAGGTGTCCCTGAAATCGGCGTATTCCGTTCTGACGCATGCGGACACGGAAAAATACCAGGTGATCCCCGTGGGCATCACCAAGGAGGGCGATTGGTACGCATATACCGGCTCCTATGAGAATATCCCCGACGGAAGCTGGTGTGCGGATACCGCCTCGATGGATCGGGTAGGTCTGGATCTGGCATCCGGACGGAGGGAATTCTGCCGCTTCGGCCCGGATGGAGTGAGCGCCATGGAAGTGGATGTGGTGTTCCCCGTGCTCCACGGCTCCTACGGAGAGGACGGAACGGTGCAGGGCATGCTGTCCTTGGCGGGCATTCCCTTTGTGGGATGCGGCCCCGCTTCGGGGGCGGTATGTATGGATAAGGTGTTCACCAAGCAGATCGTCCGCACCACGGGTATTCGTCAGGCGGAATGCGTGATTTTGTACCGGGAGTTGTGGGATGCTTCGGCGGAGGCATGGATCGCTGAGGCGGAGGCGAAATTCGGCTATCCCATGTTCGTGAAGCCCGCCCGTGCCGGCTCGTCGGTGGGTGTGTCCAAGGTGCGGGATCGGAGTGAATTCCTCCGCGCCGCCGAAATTGCCTTCCGCGAGGACAGCAAGGTGCTGGTGGAGGAAGCTATCGACGGTCGGGAGATCGAGGTGGCGGTACTGCAGGAGGGCGATCGGTATACGGTATCCGACTGTGCGGAGATCGTGACCGGCGCGGATTTCTACGATTACGAAGCCAAATACCAGAGCAGCACCTCGGGCTACCATATCCCTGCTCGCCTGCCCCAGGACGTGCGGGAGCAGGTGCGCCGTTGTGCGGAAAGCATTTTCCGCGTGCTGGATTGCCGGGGATTGTCCCGGGTGGATTTCTTCGTAAGCGACGGGGGAGATATTGTCTTCAACGAGATCAATACGCTGCCGGGCTTTACGGATATCAGCATGTATCCCAAGCTGATGATGCACACCGGTATGAGTTATGGCGAGCTGATCGACCGTTTGGTTGCCTCGGCTCTGTAAAAGGATCGGGAGAATAAAAAACTGCTGTCTGCGGACGGCAGTTTTTTGTTTTGCAGATGTCTTTTTGCAGTTTGGTGACACCCGAATTGCAGGCGACATCTTTCGCTTCCTGCCTCTTTTTTGTGGTTATTGCACAAAAAGGCACTTCGGGACGAAGGGGTGTGGAAAAGGGGGGCGGGAAGGGTGAGTTTTCCACAAGTTGTGGGAAAGCATGTGGAAAGTCAGCAAAATCAAGGGGATTTTTTGAGTTTTCCACAAGGAAAACCCACTTTTGATGTGGAAAACTTTTTGATATGCGGTGGAAAATGTTTTTGGGAAAAGGCGGGATATAGAAAAACAACAAAATTCAAAAAGGCTATTGACAGCCTAAAATGCAGTTTTTCATGCAAAACGGTCGGATGGGATCGAAGAGCATCGGGGAATGTCTGATAAAAAGCGACACGTCTCCGTCATCCCGCGGCCCCGGCGTGGTCAGCCGCAGAAAAGACGGAAACGTGTCTGCTTCTATAGTATATGTTCTCCTGTGCGGTTTATGCACCGTTCCGATAAAGAAACATCCCCGAAAATTCCTCCTCGGAAACTTTCGGGGATGCAGTGTATGTAATAAGAAATAAACTGTATCTTTGCTCAGTAGCGGCGTCGCATCTGCATTTCCCGACGATGTGCCTCAAAGAGAACGTAGGCCGCGCTGAACAGCAGAATGCATACGATCAGTGCCCGGAAGAAGCGTCCGGCGGTGAAATCCTTGATCCGCTGCAGCATGAACAGAAACTCACTGCGGGAAACGGAGGCGGTGGATATCAGATCCGTTGCGCCCAGGATTTCGTTGTCGTACAGAACGGTGACCGTGCCGTGGACGGATCCCTCCTGGACGGGCGCGGTCAGGGATTCATCGTAAGTGCAGCTGAACTGGAGTTTTTGCGGATCGTAATCGGTGGGCAGATACCGCACGATGGACTCCGCCGGCACCAGCGTTACATAATCCACCGTGGAGGAAAGGGAGACCTCCACCTCGCACATCCGCTGTTTCTGGGAGAGTACCTCCACGTAGCCGAAGGACTGGAATGCGTAATCCAACAGGGATTTGGTGTTCTCGTAACTCATGATCCCCTCTTCCGTTTCCTCTGCGTTCATGACGATGCACAGATACGTCAATTCCTCCCGCTTTGCCACGGATACCAGACAGTAGCCTGCCTGCTTGGTGTAGCCGGCGTTCATGCCGAGGGAGCCGTTGTAGATGTAATTGGGCTCATAAAAGCGGGAGATCTGTCCGTTCCGGTTGTACAGATTCCGGTAATCGCTTTTGTTGGTTGCGTCCATTACGTATTTGCTCAGGGATGTGATCTCTGTGAACCCGGGCAGGGAATAGGCATATTTGGCAATGCGGGCGGTGTCCGATACGGTGGTGATCATGGCATCGCTGTGCATGCCTGTGGGATTGGTGTAGAAGGTATCGTACGCACCCAGGTACTGGGCTTTTTCATTCATCATCTCCACGAAATCCTCCACCGATCCGCCCACCGTCACGGCAAGCACCTGCGCGGCATCATTGGCTCCGTTGAGAAGAAGTCCGTGGAGCATATCCCGCGCGGTGACGACTTCTCCCACCTTCAGCCCCATGTTGTTGCCCACCACCTTGTTCAGCATCTCTGCCGTAACGGTGATGGTCTTGTCCGGAGTGGAGCCCAGCGCTTCCACCGCCAGAATACCGGTCATCAGCTTGACGGTGGAGGCGGGAAAAATGCGGGTGTCGGGATTCAATTCGTACAGAAGAACATCGTTTTCAAAATTGTATAAATACGCTCCGGCCGCCCCCGTTATCTCGGGAGGATCGGCGGCATGGACGGGCAGGATCAGAAAGGGAAGAAGTAAAATCCCGGCCATCGCCCGCCGAAGGAGCGGGGCAAATCGTCTTTTCATCGGACAGTCCTTTCAGGATATGGGATGATCGGCAAAAAAAGCGCGGGCGCATCGGATGTCGTTTTCGATGGCAGCCCGAAGTTCGCTGAGGGAGGAAAAACGCATTTCATCCCGCAGGCGGGTGATGAACTCCACGCGGACATTCTGTCCGTAAAGCACACCGTCGTAATCGATAATGTGGGTTTCGCAGTTTACCGTGCCGTCCCGATCCACACTGGGACGGGTGCCTACGTTGGCCACACCCATGCGGCGG
>JAZSCY010000072.1:0-3621 GCA_045530875.1 Eubacteriales bacterium | reverse complement strand
ACGGATGTCCTGGGTGATGGCCCGGGTTTCCGTCATTACGAATATGTTTTCTTCCTCCAAAACCCGTGTGGCGGGCAATTCGTTGGGAATTTTAATCGGCATGTGTAATTATCCTTTCAGTGCACGGTTCAGATCGGCGATCAGATCCTCAGCGCTTTCCAGACCGCAGGACAGACGTACCAGCTCGGGCAGCACGCCGGCAGCCAGCAGTTCTTCGTCATTCATCTGGCGGTGTGTGGCGGAGGCGGGATGCAGACAGCAGCTCCGCGCATCGGCAACGTGAGTTTCGATGGCGAATACTTCCAATTTTTTCATAAAGGCTTCCGCTGCTTTGCGTCCGCCTTTTACGCCGAAGCTGACCACGCCGCAACTACCAGAGGGCATATACTTTTGTGCCAGGTCGTAGTATTTATCGCCCTCGAGGGAAGGATAACTTACCCAATCCACGCAGGGATGATCTTTCAGAAAACGGGCAACGGCCAGTCCATTTTCGCAGTGACGCTTCATGCGCACATGCAGACTTTCCAGACCAAGATTCAGATAAAAAGCATTCTGCGGGGAAGGCGTTGCACCGAAATCGCGCATCAGTTGTGCGGTTGCCTTCATGATAAATGCCATTTTGCCGAAACGCTCGGCATATACCACACCGTGATAGCTGTCATCCGGCTGGCAAAGACCGGGGAACTTGTCCGCATGGGCAAGCCAGTCGAAATTGCCGGAATCTACAATGCATCCACCCACCTGGGAGCCGTGGCCGTCCATATATTTGGTGGTGGAGTGGGTGACGATGTCCGCACCGAACTGGAAAGGCTGGCAGTTGATGGGGGTAGCAAAAGTGTTGTCAATAATCAAGGGAACACCGTGTGTATGGGCTGCATCGGCGAACTTCTCAATATCCAAAACGGTGAGTGCGGGATTGGCAATGGTCTCACCGAACACGGCTTTTGTATTGGGACGGAATGCGGCATGCAGTTCTTCCTCCGTGCAGTCCGGAGAAACAAACGTGAACTCAATGCCCATTTTCTTCATGGTTACCGCAAACAGATTGTATGTACCGCCGTAAATGGACGAGGAAGAAACCACGTGATCGCCGGCAGAAGCAATATTGAAAACGCTGAAGAAGTTGGCCGCCTGACCGGAGGATGTCAGCATAGCCGCGGCGCCGCCTTCCATTTCGCAGATTTTTTTGGCAACGCTGTCGCAGGTGGGATTGGCAAGACGGGAATAAAAATACCCCTCCGCTTCCAGATCAAACAGTTTTCCCATATCCTCGCTGGTGGCGTATTTGAACGTGGTGCTCTGATAGATCGGGATCTGACGGGGCTCACCGTTACCGGGGGTATATCCGCCCTGGACGCATATGGTTTCGATTCTCTTTTCCATTATGGTTCTCCTTGTTGGGTGCAAAAATTCCACATATCATATATTATACACATTTTTATACAAAAAGGGAATACCTTTGACGGATTTTTGTCTGTGCATTAAGATAAATTCTTGTGATCGAATCCTTGTCATCTTGTTCCTTTTATGGTATAATGAGAGAAATATTATTTCTGCGCAATTTTCAAAGGCGGTGACATACGGATGATGGAAAACCGAAGTGCAAAAGCGTGGCTGTATCTTCTGCCGGCTCTTGTGTTTATTGGTGTGTTTATGTTATATCCTCTGGTGGATGTGTTTGTGTATTCATTTGAGGAAGGGTACAACTCTGCTTCCCAGACCTTTTTCGGTGTGGGAACGTATAACTATTCCTATATTTTGCGGGATCCGTATTTTCTGCAGGCTTTGAAGAATACGTTTATTCTCGTTGTCATCACGGTGCCTTTGTCTACCGGATTGGCTCTGCTGATCTCTGTGGGACTTGCCTCCATCAAGCCTTTGCGGAATCTGTTCCAGACTATCTATTTCCTGCCGTACGTTACCAATACTCTGGCTGTCGGTCTGGTGTTCATGATTCTTTTCAAGCCCACCGCCTATTCCGACGGTCTTGTGAATCTGCTCATTCATCTCTTCGGCGGCTCCACGGTGGATTTTATCGGCGGACCGTATTGGGCGAAAATGTTTGTTTTGTGCTTCTACACGATCTGGGTAGTTATGCCGTTTAAAATTCTGATTCTCACCAGTGCGCTGGCATCGGTGAAGCAGGATTACTACAACGCCGCAAAGCTGGATGGCACATCCCGTTTCCGTATGTTCACCCATATTACCTTGCCCATGATTTCTCCCATGCTGTTTTATTTGATCATCACCGGTTTCATCGGTGCGTTCAAGGCGTACAGCGATGCGGTTGCTCTGTTCGGCACCAATCTGAATGCCGCTGAGATGAACACCATCGTCGGCTATATTTACGATATGCTGTACGGCGACAGCGGCGGATTCCCGTCTTATGCGTCGGCCGCGGCGGTTGTTCTGTTCGCTATCGTTCTGACGATCACATGCATCAATCTGCTTGTCAGCCGCAAGCACGTCCACTACTAAAGAAGGTGATATGATGGAAAAGACCATAAATTATAAATCGGCTGAGCGTGCTGCTTCTGTGCGTCTCGCGGTGAAAAACAGTATCACCTATGTACTTCTCGCTTTGTGGGCTCTTCTTGTTCTGTTTCCTTTTTATTGGATGCTTCTGACATCCATTAAGGGATACGGCGCCTATAATGCGGAGTATATTCCCAAATTCTATACTCTTGCACCTACGATTCAGAACTATATCGACGCCTTCACCACCGTGTCTCTTGGTCGATATTTTCTCAACACCATGATTTTCACGGCCATTACGACTGTGACTATGCTGATCGTGATCATCCCGGCGGCGTTTGCCTTTGCCCGGCTGAATTTTCGCTTCAAAAATCTGGTGTTTGTTCTGTTTCTGGCACTGATGATGATCCCGAATGAGATGATGATCATAACAAACTATACCACCATCACCAATCTGGATATGCGGAATACCTTTGCCGGACTGATTCTTCCGTCTGTTATGTCGGTATTCTATCTGTATCTTCTGAAAGAGAACTTTGCCCAGATTCCGGATGAATTGTACTATGCCGCGAAAGTGGACGGAACAACGGATTTCAAGTATCTTCTGAAAGTGATGATCCCCATGTGCAAGCCTACGCTTGTAACGGTGACTATCCTGAAAGTGATCGAATGCTGGAACTCGTATGTGTGGCCGCGGCTGATCACGGATGACGCTTCCTATTTCTTGCTCTCCAACGGTATTCAGGAGATTCGTGAAAACGGTTTCGGTAGGGAAAATATTCCCGCAATGATGGCCGCTGTCGTGGTGGTTTCGTTGCCGCTGATCGTTTTGTTTCTGATCTTCCGCAATAAGATCATGGAGGGCGTGGCCAACGGAGGTACAAAGGGATGAAATGTTTCAAGCTTACCGCCTTTTTACTGGCTGCTGTCCTTCTTTTGCCTATCCTTGCGGGTTGTCACGGATCCCGTATTCTGGAGCCATTTGCCATGCCCGATGAATTGGATATGGACAGAGAATATGAGGTCATTTTCTGGGCGAAAAACGATACAAATATCCTGCAGACCCGTATATATGAAAAGACCATCGCCGATTTTGAGGCGCTGTATCCCAATATCCATGTGGTGATCCGTCCGTATACCGATTAC
>JAZSCY010000102.1:0-5126 GCA_045530875.1 Eubacteriales bacterium | reverse complement strand
GACGGCCTCATTGATCTGCAGGATCTGGTCATCGTTACCTCGTCGAACCACTACGGCAAAACATCGACAACCGTTCCCTATCGGTGAGGCGGAGTTCTTCTATACATAAAAAATCGCCTCCCGCAATCGGGAAGCGATTTTTCTTTTTGTTTATCAGGCAAGAACGGATTCGCTCTCGGCACCCTTGGCGTCCTTATCCGCTTCTTCCTCCTCTGAGGTGATCAGCGTGATGATCGCCTGCTCTACCCGGTGCTCACGGATCTCCGTAACCTGGATCTCCATCTGCTCCGTGGCAATCTCGAAGGTAGAATTATCCTCGGGAATGGAGCCGTACAAACCAAGCACGAAGCCGCTGAAGGTATCGGAATCGCAATCGGCGATCTCCATTTCCAGCGCTTCTTCCACCTCAGACACGGTGACGGCGCCGTTGATCTGCCAGCGATTGTCCTCCAGCTGCAGGATGGGAATGATTTCTTCCCCGTCCTCGTCGCTTTCGGTAAAATCACCCACCAGGCACTGCACCAGATCGGTAACCGTAATAACGCCTTGCACGCCGCCGTACTCATCCAGCACGATAGCGATGGACTCTTTATTCTTTTTCATATTACGGAACAGAACGTCCGCCTTCACCGTTTCGGGCACAAAATACGCGGGAGTGACCGCATGCTCCATAACGGATTCACGGCTCTTATCTTCCAGGCGGAAGTATTCACGGGTATCCAGCACACCGATGATATCATCCACATCCTCGCCGCAGATGGGATAGCGGGAGAAGCGGCTTTCCTGAATGATCTGTGCCCATTCCTCCATGGTTTCGTCGGAAGACAGAGTGGTCAATTCGGTACGGTGGGTAGCGATTTCTCCGGCGGAAAGATCGTCGAAATCGAAAATATTCTCGATCAGTTCCTTATTGTATTCGTCGATGCTACCGTCCTCATGGGCTTCATCCACCAGAGTCAGCACCTCGCCCTCGGTCACCGCTTCCTCCTCTGCCGGCTTGAAGATCAGAACCAGCAGTTTCTTCCACAGCATAAAGAGGTAGTTGATCGGGGTCAGAACACCGGTGATAAACCGCAAAAGAGGAGCTACTGCCATAGCAAATCTTTCGGGCTTATCCTTAGCCAGGCTTTTGGGAGAGATCTCACCGAAGATCAGCACGACCACAGTAACCACTGCCGTAGAAATGGCCGATGCGGCACTGATCCAGCTGGTATCGGTAAGCAGATCGATAAACAGTATCGTAGCTACCGAAGACAGGGTGATGTTCACGATATTGTTTCCCACCAAAATCGTGGAAAGAAGCTTATCGTAGTTGTCCGCCATCTTCAAAACAAGGGATGCGCGCTTATTTCCCTCCGAGGCCAGATTCTTCAACTTCGTATGGTTGATGGAAGTAAACGCGGTTTCGCTGGCAGAAAAGAAGGCAGAAAACACGAGGCAAACCAACATAATAACTAACTTGGTTATACTACCGTCAGGCATGATTGACTCCTTATAAGGAAATGATCCTAAAATATTTTATTTTTGAAAAAAGAGAAATGCTCCGAAACGCAAAAAAACATAGCCTGCTCCGATACCGGGTACAGGTTATGCCTGAGACTGTATTATATATGTACTTCGACTGTTACTGTCGCCTGCGTCCACTTGTGACATTCTCCTTAAAAACGTACGGGGATATCCCCTGGTTGACCATGTTCGGTCACTACGCTATATGATACCATATATTTTTATTTTGTCAACCCTTTTTTGCGAATTGGGCCGAATTTCCACAAAAATTACAGTCGCCGCGAGAAACGCGGCGGCTGTTTTTATCAATACGTTGTGATCGTTTTCCGGTTGCCGGAGACGTAGTCCCGATGCAATTTCAACTCACCGTTGTCCATACGGAAGATACGGTCGGCATGCTCGGCGATGGACAAGTCATGGGTAACCATAACCAGTGTCTGTCCCATAACCCGCTTGGTTTCCAGAAGCAGTTTCAGAACCTCATCCGCATTGGCACGGTCCAGATTTCCCGTAGGTTCATCCGCAAACACGATATCGGGCATATTGATCAGCGCACGGGCGATGGCCACACGCTGCTGCTGACCGCCGGACAGCTCGCTGGGCAGATGATGCAGACGCTCGGTGAGCTGCAGAGTTTCCACCAAGCGGCGGAGGTTCTCCTGATAACTCATATCCGGCTTATTGCACATGACGGTGGGGATCAGGATGTTCTCCAAAGCCGTGAACTGAGGAATCAGATTGTGTCTCTGGAAGATGAATCCCATATTGATGCCACGGAAACGGCCCAATTCGTCGGCGGACATTTTGGTGATATCCTCACCGCGGATCTTCACATGGCCGGAATCGGCCCGGAGAAGACCGGCACAGATGTGCAGAAAGGTACTCTTACCGGAACCGGAGGTACCGATGATAGCGACAAACTCGCCCGGCTCCACTTTAATGCTGACGCGGTTTACGGCGGTAACAACCGTATCGTACTGCTTGTACTGTTTGATAACGCTTTCGGTTTGAAGCATGTATTCTACATCCATAGTATTTATCCTTTTCTGATCAGTATAGTATCGGACAGATCAATGTCCTTCATCGCCGTCACCGGCGCCGCCATTTTCCAGCGTAAATCTTGACTTGATATAACTGCGGAACGGGAGATAGGTAGAGAAGAATCCGCATCCCACGGACATGACGATACTGGTGAGAATCGCATACCAGGGCATGTAGAATGCATAACGAACGTTCTCATGGGTGAAGTAGGGGGCCATAACGTTGAACATATAGAACAGCGCATAGCTTCCGATATAACTGAGGACGATAGCAACGATCAGCGACAGCGCCGCCATCACCAAGCCGCCCTGCAGATAGATCCGGCGGATATCCTTGACCAGGGCACCCATGGACTGCAGAATGTTGAACTCTTTCTCTCGCTTGAAGTAGTACAATGTCTGCGAGAAGAACCACACCAGCGGGGAGATAAAGAGAATCAGAATAGCGATGCAGGTGTACAATTCGGTCTGATGCTTATCGTGGACGATATTGTCCAGGCTGAGCTGATGGGTGTTTCTCACGGAAACCTCACCGTACAAACGGCCCCAATCGCGGACCTGGCTGTCCAGAGCAGTCATTTCCTCCAGGCTCAGATCCTGATCCACAAAGATGTGAACGAGGGTGGAATCGGCATTTTTACCGGTCACCTCCGTGTAATCCGATGCATTGAAGAAGATGGGCATGGAGCCGGAGGGGATATCGTGCAGAACGGCACCAACGGTAAAGGACACGTATTCGTAGGTGTAAGATTCAATCTGCTCCTTCAACAGATTTCGGCCGGTCAGGTTCACATCCACCTTCTTGCGGGTACCGGTCTTGATGGCGATCTGGATCGTGTCGCCCACCTCAAAGCGATACTTTTTCACATTGGAGATGGAGTCGCCGATGATGACGGTATTCTCTTCGGTGAAGATGGAATTCAAATCACCGGTATAGCTGTATTTTTCAAGGAGCGGAAGCTGCTCTTCGGTCATGCCGTTGTACAGCACCTCATTGGTAACACGGTGGTTTTTCAGAGGATTGTCCGCGCTGTCGTAGATAACCTGATTGCTGAAGGGAACCACATTTTCCTTGGAGGTGATCATGTGAGAGGCCAGTTCCATGGCTTCCACGTTGTTATTGACTGTTTTCACCTCACGCACGCCATCCAAAGCGTACAGCTGGGTGCTCATTTCGTTATCGTACACATAGGCGGTCTTGGACAGATCCACCTCAAACTGAGGACGGGGATACGCCAGTTTTGTGGCATCAATATCCGCATAATACAGTCCGCAGATGAACAAGGCACAGAACACGATGGCCGTGGTCAGAAGCTGGACGCTGTATTTCCGGAAACGCCAGATAGAACAGAATTCGTAATGGGTGGGGAATTTGTGGTTCATCAGATTGATGGAGCGCATGGGAGAGGTAACCAGGTTGGAGTTATCCTCGGTAACGATCAGCGTCATGGGCTGACGGATCGCCATCACACGCATAGGCATCCACACCGACACCAGCACGACCACCAGATTGAACAGCGCCACCTCAAGGAACGCAAGGAAAGAGAAGTGGAAGGCAAATCCGGAGGGAAGATAGATCAGATACACCACCAGAGTGGAGGCAAGAACGGCGGGGATCAGCGTCACAATGGAGATCACGAACAATTCCCAGAACGCCGTGCCGAACAGCTTTTTGAAATCGGCACCGAACGTCATGTACACGCCGTATGTAAACTTATACTGGTTGATACGGATGTTGTACAAAGCGGTCAGAAGGAAGATGGACACCGCCAGAAGCAGGATGGTGGTAAAGATGAAGGACACCAGATTGTTCTGCTCGTTGGTTTCAAAGCGCAGAAGAGGTGTTTCCGTGATCACAAAAGTTTCCCCTTCCCGGCCCAGAGACTTCAGCGGCTCCAAATACTTACTGTAAAACCGGACGCAGGAAATATCCTTGTTGCGCACGAAGAACAGATACACATCGAAGCGGGGTCTTCCGCTCATGTAGTTCATATTCTCGTCCACCTGCATGATTTCAAAAATCGTATCGTTTTTGAAAACCGATCCGGAGTTGTTGAACAGGTACAGATACTGATCCTCATTCAGATCCCGCAGGACCATATGATAATCGTATTCGTTCTGCACATGCTGGTATTCCACCTTATTGTTATTGCCTGCAGAAACGGAAATCAGACCGTAAAACATCTGGATGATAAACAGTGCGGCAAAAAAACAGCTGTACTGTTTAAAATTGAAAAACACACTCTTCCAGGCGATGGTCAGACTTCGTTTCAAATACTCAAATAATCTTTCCAAGTCCGTTTGCTCGCTGCGGTGGCAGCGCACCCTCCTCTGCTTGATTTCATCGGGAATCCGTCCCATTATAGTATAATATTATACCATAAATATAGGGGAAATATAGCATATTTTGTAAACAACTACAACTGACACTGTGTTTTCATGAATCGGCGGCCGAAAACAGCTGCTCCAGATACCGCACATCCATCTGCATATTGATGCTTTCGTACAGATACTCACCCACGCCGAAAAGGACCGCCCGGGAGGATTTTACCTCACCGATGATCAAGGGATCCCGCACAT
>JAZSCY010000374.1:0-3127 GCA_045530875.1 Eubacteriales bacterium | reverse complement strand
GAAACAGCCTGAAAGGATACATTCAGGTATTCCGCCAACTTTTCCTGGGTCAAATCCTTCTTTTTGCGCAGTTCTTTGATTCTCAATCCTATGTGATTCATGTGAATATCTCCTTTATAAGTGATAAGCGGGCCCTGCTTTCCCTACTATTATAACACACCCCCGCCATCCATCAATAACTTGTTTTTTGACGGTAATTCAACTGACGTTCGAGTTTTCCCGAAATCGATGTTGCAAATTTTACTTTTTTCCATATATGTATTGACTTTAGCGCTTTAGCGTGGTAAAATGATGAAGTCATTGATAACAATTAGGAAGGTAGATTATGAGTCCTCATCATACCGATTCCATCAAGCGGCTGTTTCAGGCCCTGCTTCTCCTCGAAAACGAGGAGGAATGCTCCGCTTTTCTGGAAGATCTGTGCACCATTCGTGAGCTGCAGGATCTGTCCCAACGGCTGGAGGTGGCTGAAATGCTGCAGGCCGGACGAAATTATCAGGAAATCTCCAAATCCACCGGCGCCAGCACCGCCACCATCTGCCGGGTAAGCAAATGTCTGAACTACGGCAGTGACGGATACAAAACCGTGCTCGGCCGCCTGGATCCGCCGGATCCCGAAACGATCTGAATCATATCTCCGAAAGGATTCCCCCATGAATATCGCCGAAACCATTCTGCAAAACGATGAGCGTGCGGTGTACCGTCTGCGATCCTTATATCGCGCCTACGGATACACCCCCTATAAAATGAGCAAGTTCGAGGAGTACGATCTGTACGTCCGCAATAAGGATTTTCTTGTGTCGGACAACGTGATCACCTTCACCGATATGGGCGGAAAGCTGATGGCCCTGAAGCCGGACGTCACTCTGTCCATCATCAAGAACAGCAAGGATCTTCCCGACACGGTGCAAAAGCTGTGCTACAACGAAAATGTATACCGGGTGTCCGACAGCACCGGCTCCTATAAGGAGATTTTGCAGACGGGGCTGGAATGCATCGGGCCGATCGACACCTACTGCATCAGCGAAGTGTTGTCCCTGGCCGAGCAAAGCCTGTCCCGCATTGCAGACGAGTTCGTTCTGGACGTATCCCACTTGGGCATCGTATCTGCCGTGCTGGATTCCCTTGGCGTATCCCCCGAGGCCAGACGGGGATTGCTTCGCTGTATCGGAGAAAAGAATCCCCACGGTGCCCGTTCCATCTGCGAGGGCGAATCCGTTTCTTCCGAGGGAATCCGGATGCTACAGGGGCTGATCGCCGCCTACGGTGATCCGGCCTCGGTGATGGCCTCCCTGGACGCGCTGCTTCCCGCCGATCTGGCAAGAGAAGGGCGAGAGCAGCTTCGGGATATTCTGAGTGCGGCCGCATCGGATCACATCCGCCTGGATTTCTCCGTGGTGCAGGATATGAACTACTACAACGGCATCGTATTCAAAGGATTTGTGCGGGGTATCCCCGGCGGCATCCTCACCGGCGGTCAGTACGACCGGCTGATGCAGCGCATGGGACGGAAATCCGGCGCCATCGGATTTGCGGTGTATCTGGATCTTCTGAAGGATCTGGAGAAAAACACATCCGCGTATGAAGCGGACGTGCTGGTGCTGTATGACGATGCCACCCCGCCCGCTCGGATCCGGGACATCATGAATCAGTATATAAGCCAGGGAAAACGGGCCGTGGCACAGAAAACTGTTCCGGAAAAGTGGATCTGCCGTGAGACGGTGGATCTGAGAAAGTGAGGGCGTGTATGAATATGCTGAACGTGGCCCTGCCCAAGGGAAGATTGGGTGAGCGGGTCTATGCCATGTTTGAAAAAGCGGGTTTTGCGTGCCCTTCCATCAAAGAAAACAACCGCAAGCTGATCTTTGAGAATCCCGAGGTGGGTGTGCGCTATTTCTGGGTAAAACCCTCGGACGTGGCCATCTATGTGGAACGGGGTGCCGCTGACATCGGTGTGGCCGGCAAGGACATCCTTCTGGAGTACGAGCCGGATGTGTACGAGCTTCTGGATCTGAAAACCGGCATCTGCCGCATGGCAGTGGCCGCAAAGGAGGATTTCCGGGACGATCCCACAAAACCCTTGAAGGTAGCCACCAAATTCAAAAACATCGCCCGGAATTACTACACCTCCGTAGGCCGGGATATCGATATCATCCACCTGAACGGATCCATTGAGATCGCGCCGATTCTGGGACTGTCCGACGTCATCGTGGACATCGTGGAAACGGGAACCACACTGCGGGAGAATCATCTGGTGGTGACGGAGGAGATCGTTCCCATCAGTGCCCGTCTGATCGCGGGCAAGGCCAGTTTTAAATTCAAAAGCGGGCCGATTGAAGCCATCGTAAAAAGCATTTCCGAGCAAATGGAGGCAATACAGCCGTGATACGTATACTGAATTACCGAGAGATGGGAGCGCAGGCCATTTTCGCCCGCACCTCCCCCACCGAATCCGTGGCGGATAAGGTGTCCGATATCCTCCGCCGCGTGCGGGAGGAGGGTGATGCCGCGCTTCTGGAATACACAGAGCGCTTTGATGGGGTACGTCCGGACAATCTGGCCGTTAGCCCCGAGGAAATGGAAGAAGCCCTCGCAAAAGTAGAGGTGGAGTTTCTTACCATTCTGGAGAAGGCGGCCGTCAATATTCGCCGCTTCCACGAAAAGCAACTCCGCCAGAGTTTTATTATCAACGAGGAAAACGGTATCGTCATCGGCCAGAAAATCATCCCCGTGGATCGGGCCGGATTGTACGTCCCCGGCGGCACGGCAGCCTATCCCTCCACGGTGCTGATGGATGCCATCCCTGCCAAAATCGCGGGATGCCGGGAGGTGGTTATGGTCACCCCGCCCGGTAAGGACGGGAAAGTCAATCCCGTGATCCTGGCCGCCGCACACGTAGCCGGCATCGACCGTATTTTCAAGATCGGCGGAGCACAGGCCATCGCCGCCCTGGCATACGGCACGGAGAGCATCCCCAAAGTGGACAAAATCGTGGGTCCCGGCAACGCCTTTGTGGCAGAGGCAAAAAAGCAGGTGTACGGCACTGTTTCCATCGACATGATCGCCGGCCCCAGTGAGATCCTCATCGTGGCCGACGGCAAATCCTCCCCCCGTCATCTGGCGGCGG
>JAZSCY010000370.1:0-4301 GCA_045530875.1 Eubacteriales bacterium | reverse complement strand
CCCGTCACTACGCACACGTTGACTGCCCCGGACATGCTGACTACGTTAAGAACATGATCACCGGTGCTGCTCAGATGGACGGCGCTATCCTGGTTGTTGCTGCAACCGACGGTCCTATGGCTCAGACCCGTGAGCACATCCTGCTCGCTCGTCAGGTAGGCGTTCCCGCACTGGTTGTATTCATGAACAAGTGCGACCTCGTTGACGACGATGAGCTGTGCGATCTCGTAGAGATGGAGATCCGCGATCTGCTGTCCGAGTACGACTTCCCCGGCGACGATATTCCGATCGTTCGTGGTTCCGCTCGTGATGCTCTGGAGTGCGCTTCCACCGACAACTCCGATCCCGCTTACGCTCCCATCAAGGCTCTGATGGACGAAGTTGACTCTTACATTCCTACTCCCGCTCGTAAGGCTGACGAACCCTTCCTGATGCCCGTCGAGGACGTATTCTCCATCACCGGTCGTGGTACTGTTGCTACCGGTCGTGTAGAGCGTGGTACCGTTAAGATGGCTGATAACGTAGAAATCGTTGGTCTGACCGACGAGAAGAAGACTACCGTTATTACCGGTATCGAGATGTTCCGTAAGCTGCTGGATTCCGCTGAGGCTGGTGACAACGTTGGTCTGCTGCTCCGCGGTGTTCAGAAGAACGAGATCGAGCGCGGTCAGGTTCTCTGCAAGCCCGGCTCCATCAACCCCCACACCAAGTTCTCCGGCCAGGTTTACGTACTGCAGGAGAAAGAGGGTGGCCGTCAGAAGCCCTTCTTCTCTGGCTACCGTCCTCAGTTCTACTTCAGAACTACCGACGTTACCGGCACCATCCAGCTTCCCGCTGACGTTGACATGTGCCGCCCTGGCGATAACGTTGTAATGAACGTTGAGCTCATTACTCCTATCGCTATCGAGAAGGGTCTGCGTTTCGCTATCCGTGAGGGTGGTAGAACCGTTGGTTCCGGCGTCGTTTCCGAAATCGAGGCTTAATCACTAACCAATCAGGTTATCGGATCACCGGCGCCCGTCGCCGGTGATCTTCTTTTTCCAAACTGAATACATTTCTTCGGGGAATGGTGAAAATCCATACCGGTGGTATAGTCCACGAACATCCCATGGGATGCCGAACAGGTGTAATTCCTGTACCGACGGTTACAGTCCGGATGAGAGAAGATAACTCAATGACGCGGTGGATCGCATCCCCGTGACTTGGAAGTAATACCCCGACCGGTTTTACCCGTCGGGGTTTTATCTTCTCCTTGTACTATACTGACTAAGGAGAATTATTATGTCTGCCAAAACAAAGACACCGATTCGTTATATAGCGCGCGTCGCCGTGCTCACTGCCATCGCGGCAGTTCTTATGCTCTTGGAATTCCCTCTTTGGTTTGCGCCGGGATTTTATAAGCTGGATTTATCTGAGGCCGTTATCCTCATGGGAGGCTTTGCCCTCGGTCCCGGAGCGGCTATTCTTATTGAATTTTTGAAAAATCTGATCAACATACTGCTGAACGGCACCACTACCGCCTACATAGGTGAGTTGGCAAATTTTATCACGGGATGCGCTTTTGTGGTTCCTGCCGCAGTGATCTACAAATATCACAAAAACAAAAAGGGCGCACTGCTCAGCATGATCGTCGGTTCCCTGTCCCTGGCTCTGATCGGCAGTCTGCTGAACTATTTCGTTCTGATCCCCGCCTTTTCCCGTTTCTACAATCTGCCCATCGAAGATATCATCGGCATGGGCGCGGCAGTCAATCCGCTGGTCACCGATATGAAATCGTTGGTAGTTTGCGCAGTAGCACCGTTTAATCTAGTCAAGGGCATCTTCTGCTCCACACTGGCCATGCTTCTGTACAAACGGGTGTCAAAGGTTTTGCATATTTGACATTTCCTTCTTGCGAGGACAGCCATTCTGTGGTACAATAAGATAATACATTCCGCAAAGGAGACGATTGACACATGCTTGCTATCCTGAAAGAATATCTATATGTCTTCTTTTGCGCCATGGTGCCGCTGATTGAGCTGCGCGGATCCGTCATCATCGGGGCGGGAATGGGTATGCCCTGGTTTGCCAATCTGGCGCTCAGCGTGATCGGCAATATGCTCCCGGTGCCGTTTATTCTTCTGTTCATCCGGAAAATCCTCGCCTGGATGCACACCACCAAGCATTTCAAGGGATTTGCTCAGTGGCTGGAGAAAAAGGCACACAGCAAATCCGATCGTGTGCTGAAATATGCTTCATTGGGTCTGGTGCTGTTTGTGGGAATTCCCCTGCCCGGCACGGGCGCGTGGACGGGTGCGCTCATTGCGGCGCTGCTGGATATGCGTATGAAGTATTCCCTGCCCGCTATCTTTGCCGGCGTATGCCTGGCCGGCGTAATCATGTGCTGTGCCAGCTACGGCATGGTATCGTTCCTTTCGTTTTTACTGTGATTTCTTACCCGGAAACGGCCCGTTTCCGGGTTTTTGCATATTTTTTCGTAAAACCACCTAACAAATCCATTCTTTGCCGACTATACAGATGAAAGCATTGATCAATCGCTTTGGAGACAACAAATGAAAAAACAAGAAATGCTGCAAAAGATCGATAACGAACTGATCGAAAAACTGTACGGATTTTGCTACGCCCGCACCAACGACAGCTATGAAGCACAGGATCTGTGCTCCGATATTCTGTACGCGCTGATTAAGACAGCGGCGGGCGAGGGCGAAATCCGGGATCTGTATGGATTTATCTGGCGAGTTGCCCGCAACGTGTATGCGGATTTTTCCGAGAAGCGACGGCGGGAGACAGATGCCCGCATTTCCGATGATCCGGAGGAGATTCTATCCGGTATCGCGGCGGCGGAGGATGAGGAAGACGACACGGAGGAGCTGCTTCGTGCAGTGTACCGCCGCATCTCCTATCTGACTCGGGCGTACCGGGAAGTAATGATCGCCTTCTACATCGACGGAAAATCCACCGCGCAGATTGCGAAGGAGCAGAAGATCAGCGAAACTGCCCTGCGGCAGCGGTTGTTTGCGGCACGAAAGAAAGTGAAGAGCGAGGTAGACAAAATGAACGATATGCAGAATAAACCTACATCTTTGAGCAAGGTGGACTATGTGATCTGGGGCTTCGGCAATCCTTTGTGGGGCGATCCCTTGAATGGATTTGAGCGCGAGTTTTCCAAGCACGTATTGTGGCTGTGCTTCAAAAAGCCTTCCTCCGCCACCGAGATCGCCGAAGAATTGGGCGTTCCCACAGTGTACGTGGAGGAAGAATTGGAGATCCTCACCCGCGGCGCCAACGGCAAGTACGGACTTCTGCGCAAAGTAGGCAGCGGCAAATACGCCATTAACTTTGTGCTGTTTGATACGGACGTGATGGAGAAAGCCAGCATCCTCTATGAAGAACGGCTGCCTCAGATCTGCGACATCATCGCAGAGTACATTGAGGAGCACAAGGAAGAATACCTGTCCTTCCCGTATCTGAATAAGAAAGTGGATCTTAACCTGATTCTGTGGCAGCAAGTGCACGATCTCGCAGGAACCGTAGACAGAATTGTGTACTCTATACTGGCTAAGAAGCACTTCGCAAAGGAACAGAAACCCGACCGTCCTTTCAGTGTGTATGGCTATGTAGATAACGGCAAGATTTACGGCGGCGGCCGAGACAGTATTAAGGCGGAAAATATTTGCGGATTCTCTGCGATTCATATGGCAAACATTTATAACAAACGCCTTCAAAAACATTTTGCGTGTGAGCATAATGTTTCCAACGATCCGCAGATTCAGTTGGCGCTGAAGGCCATCGACGGTCTGGCTGTTGCATCCCTTTCCGATGTGGAAAAGGAGCACGCAGCGAAGGCCATCGAGCAGGGGTATCTGTATCGGGAGGGTGACACGCTGTACACCAAGATCCTGGTCCATGACAGGAAAGATTCCGATCGCCTGTTTGCTGTCACCCGCAATCTGACCAGCGAAGTCCTTACGAAAGAGGCGGAAGCCATCGCTGAGAAGTTGGCAGATCTGATCCGGAAGAATGTCCCTGAATATCTACTCGGCGAGTGGAGTTTCGCCAATGAACTGGCAAGTTTGCCGGTGCACGATACGCTGGTGGAGGCGCTGATCGGACGCGGTCTGCTGACCCCGCCGGAGAACCGTCTCGGCGCGGAAGGCTGCTGGATGAGCGTGGAAAAGTAAGTAGTTTTGAGAGTTGCGTTGCGTAACTCATCCTCAAAAAGTATACGGGACGTCGCGGCGCCGTCCCCTACGAGTATACAAACACCCATTCTTGTAGGGGCTGGCGCCCTCGACAGCCCG
>JAZSCY010000170.1:0-5638 GCA_045530875.1 Eubacteriales bacterium | reverse complement strand
GGCATAAAACACCGCCGTATGGGAGGCAGGATCGATATACACCGCACTGCCTGCCGCGCGGCCCCAGCCATATTCTCCCACGGGAGAAGTGGATCCGGACAGACCGGGACCCCGATGGATGCTGACGCCAAAACCGTAATTCCGCCCTTCCATGCCCTCCCAGTTGAAGGAGGCCGCCTGGGCAGGACTCAGCCCGCCGTGGGAAAGAAGAGCCGCGGTGGGCGCAGACAGAATCCGCACGCCGCCCTCGCCCACGCCGCCGTGAGCCAGCATATCGGCAAAGCGAATGTAATCCTCCGCCGTGGACACCATGCCGCCACCGCCGCTGTCGTACTCTTCCCCGAAAATGAAGGGATTTGTCAAATCGATCTCGTGGGCTTTTTTCGTTACGTCGTTAAAGCGATACTGCCCTGCCATATCGGAGGTATCCGCCCCCGCATGGAAGGAGGAGTGCGCCATGCCCAAGGGAGAAAAGATCACCCGATTCACGTAATCGGCAAACCGCTCCCCGGCGATGACCTCCACCAAGGCGGCCAGCACATCGTGGCAGAAGCCGTACTGCCACCGATCCCCGGGATCGAAGGACAGAGGCTCCCGCGCCATGGCACGTGCGATCTCTCTCGTGGGTGCGCGGCCGCCCGTTGCCCGGATGGCCTCGCGAAGGGCTGGCATATGAATATTGTAGGTCATTCCCGCCGTCATCTGGAACAGATCCCGGATGCGGATGGGTCTTTCCGCCGGACGCAAAGTAGGACATCCGCCCGGCTTCCGATCGGCCACCTGCATATGCTCAAACTCCGGCAGATACCAGAAAAGGGGATCGCCCATACGGAATTTTCCCGCCTCAAGCAGCGTCAGTGCCGCCGTGCAGGTGACGGGCTTGGTGGCGGAATACATAAAATACCGGGTATCCGGGCGATGACGCACCCCGGCGGCTACGTCGATATATCCGCCCTGCCGGCGATAGACTTCCCGATAATCCACATGGACGGTACAGTCGTACATGGGCAGTCCGCTTTCCAGAAGGGAGGTAAGATACCGATCCAGTTTCAAAAAATTCATTCCCCATCCTCCTGAAGAAGTTTTTCATACCCCACCCGCCGGGCACCGTCATCCGGCCCGCCGTGGAGATACACGATCCCGCAGTACACAAATCCGTTTTTCTCCAGCATCCGCCGCATGGGGATGTTCCCCTCATGGGTATCGATGCGCACGGAAGAAAATCCCCCATCTCGGGCTTCGGCAAAGATCTGCTCCATCATCTGCGTGCTGACACCCCGTCCCCGCAGATGCTTCGCCACCGTTACCCGATGGACCGCCGCATAGGGAGTGCGATCGGTGAGCCATTTTCCCTCATAGATGGTATCGTAATCCCTCTCCCCGTCGGTGAGAAAACTGTAGGCGGCCACCACGGCACCCGCTTCCTCTCCCACACGGCCGATGCCCAGCATCACGTCCTCCGCGGCATTGTCGGCGCACGGGACACCATTCTGCCATTGATCGATGCCGAGGGCGGCCATGGATATCCGCGCCGCATCAAACAAAGCGGCGATGGCGGGAACATCCTCCGGGCGGGAATGACGAAACAGCATAAAACAAACCTGCATTTCTTCTGTAATGGATATCTGTATCATAGCATATGGAGGAAAAAAAGTCAAATCTTTCCCGTCGGGGAAAAATATTTACAAATCTCCATCTTTACAAGGGGAGATTTGTGCTGTATAATAGGGGTACAGCATATACTGAAACAAAGCGATGATCGGGAAGAATCGGACAATCGCCCGCAAAAGAGAGTTGCCGCCATGGGCTGAAAGCGGCATTGCGTGCCGTCCGGCTGTGCATCCGTGAGCTGGCCCTGCGAAGATTTGAGTGGGGCACGTATTCCGGCGTTAACGGATCTGAGAACCAATAAGAGTGGAACCGCGCGCCGTCGCCTCTTGCCTGCAAGGGGGATGGCCTTTTTGTTTTTGTGAGGTAAATCATGAAAAAATCATCCATCCACATCCACGTGTGCCTGCCGAAAAACGGCGAGGGCGCCCGGGAAACCGTCCAAAAACTCCGCCGCCTGTGCGCCTCCGCCATGGATTTCGCCCGGGAGATCCGACGGGATATCGACGCCATCTGCGAGCGGGATCCGGCCGCACGCTCCCGCACGGAAGTGCTTCTTCTGTACTCGGGACTGCACGCGCTGATTCTGTACCGGCTCGCCCATGCCCTCCATCGGAGCGGACATTATTTCGCCGCACGGCTTGTAAGCCAAAGCGGTCGGTTTCTGACCGGCATCGAGATCCATCCCGGTGCCCAGATCGGGCAGGGGCTGTTTATTGACCACGGCTCCGGTGTGGTCATCGGTGAGACCGCCATCATCGGCGACAACTGCACCCTCTATCAGGGCGTGACCCTGGGCGGTACCGGCAAGGAAACGGGCAAACGCCATCCCACCCTGGGCAACGGGGTGCTGGTGGGTGCCGGCGCCAAACTGCTGGGCAATTTCACCGTAGGCGACGGTGCCAAAATCGCCGCCGGTGCGGTGGTTCTGGGCGATGTACCCGAGGGAACCACAGCGGTAGGTATTCCTGCCCGGGCGGTACGGCGTGCCGGCAAAAAGATCTGCGACGAGTTCGATCAGACCCACATCCCCGATCCCGTCTCCCAGGAGCTGTGCCGTCTGCAGGCAAAGCTTCATGTGCTGGAGGACAAAATCAAGGAAATCGAGAATATCACCCAAAACGAAAGGACGGACGTGTAATATGCGATGCCCCCGCTGTCATGCCGAAAATCCCGACGGCACCAATTACTGCCAGAATTGCGGCACTCCCCTACCCAAAGATTCGCCCGCCAAGAAATTCTTTATGGCCGCTTTGCGGGGCGTTCTGTACGTGGCGCTGTTCTTCGCCGTGCAGATCTTCGTCTCCTTTGTGTTCAGCTTCTTTATGTCCCTGTCTCTGATGAGTTCCCGTCTGATGTACGGCGGCACTTTTACGGAGCAGGAGATTCTGGAGATCGCCGAACAGATCACGGCGGCCACCACGGACAAAATGCACACGCTGAATCTGCTTGCCGGTTTGATCACCGTCCTTGTGCTGACTGTCTCCTTCCGTTTGCGGAAGAAGAATCCCATAAAAGAGTTGTGCGTATCTCCCATGCCCCTCCCTCGGGCGCCCTGGTGCGTTTTGTTCGGTATTGCCCTGCAGCCCATCGTCAATGTGCTCATCAATTTCCTGCCCGCCTCCCTACTGGAAAGCTATGAGGAAATGAATCCCCTGATCCAGGCCGGCGATCCTTTGTATATCGAGCTTTTGGACGTGGTGATCCTGGTTCCCATCGTGGAGGAACTGATCTTCCGTGCCCTGGCCCTTCAGCGGATGCGCCGGGGAATGTCCACCGTCCTGGCGGTACTGCTTTCTTCCCTTCTGTTCGGCGCTGTGCACGGCCATCTTGTTTCCTTCCTTTATGCGTCCGTTTTGGGCATCGCTTTGGCCTGTCTGATGCTGCGCAACGGAAATTCCGTCCTCGCCTCCATTCTGTGCCATGCCGGCTTCAACGGCGGCAGTTATCTCTTGTCCCTCTTGACGGAGAATCTGGAAAATCCCCTGCTCTTCTACGCCCTCATCCTAGCATCCGCCGCTTTGCTCCTGCTCAGCGGATTTATGATCTTCCGTCCTCTTCCCACGCCGGAGGAGGCAAACTAGGTATAAAAGAAACGAATTCCGAAAGGACAGACATATGAAACTGTATAACTCCCTCACTCACGAGAAAGAAGAATTTATCCCCCACGAGCCCGGCAAGGTGAAAATGTACACCTGCGGCCCTACGGTCTAGCATTTCGCCCACATCGGCAATCTTCGCTCCTACATCATGGAGGACGTCCTCGAAAAATACCTCCGCTATGCGGGATATGACGTGACCCGGGCCATGAACATCACGGACGTAGGCCATCTGACCAGCGACGCGGACACCGGCGAGGATAAGATGCTGAAGGGCGCCAAGCGGGAGAAGAAAACCGTTATGGAAATCGCCCGCTTCTACACCGACGCATTTTTTGCGGACTGCGTAAAGCTGAACGTGAAGCGTCCCGACATCGTGGTGCCCGCCACCGACTGCATCGGGGATTTCATTAAGATGATCGAGGATCTGCTCTCTAAGGATTACGCCTACATCTCCGGCGGCAACGTGTATTTTGACACCTCCAAATTGGAGAAATACTATGTATTCAACAATTTTGAGGCGGAGGATCTGGAAGTAGGCGTCCGCGAGGGCGTGGAGGAAGATACCAGCAAGCGGAACAAGACCGACTTCGTGCTCTGGTTCACCAAATCCAAGTTTGACGATCAGGAATTGAAGTGGAACAGCCCCTGGGGCGTGGGATATCCCGGCTGGCACATCGAGTGCTCCGCCATCAGCGTGAATCACCTGGGTGAGTATCTGGATATCCACTGCGGCGGCATCGACAACGCTTTCCCCCACCACACCAACGAAATCGCCCAGTCCGAGGCATATTTGGGCCATCCCTGGTGCAATTACTGGTTCCATATCCTCCACCTGAACACATCCAGCGGCAAAATGAGCAAATCCAAGGGCGAATTCCTCACCGTGTCTCTGCTGGAGGAGAAGGGATACGATCCCATCGTGTACCGCTTCTTCTGCCTCCAGTCCCATTATCGCAAGTCCCTGGTCTTCTCCTGGGAGGGCCTGGACAACGCCGTGACTGCCTACGATAAGCTGATCACCCGCATTGCGGCACTGAATCCCAATGAAGAATCCTCCGCCAACGACGATGCCGCCAATGCCCTGCGCGCCGCCTTCCGGGACGCTATGGACAACGATCTGAACACCTCCCTGGGTGTCACCGCTCTGTACGATGTGCTGAAGGCATCCATCTCCGACGGAGCAAAATTGGCTCTGCTGGACGAGTTTGATGCCGTTCTGGGATTGAATCTCCTGTCCGCCGCCGCCAAGAAGCGGGAGGAAAACGCGGCTCCCAAGGCAGACGGCGCCCTCACCGAAAAGATCGAATCCATGATCGCCGAGCGTGCCGCCGCCAAGAAAGCGAAGGATTACGCACGGGCCGATGCCATCCGGGCCGAACTCACCGCTATGGGCGTAACTTTGAAAGACACCCCCAACGGCACGGAATATACGATTGGATAATAAAAAAGAATCGGCAAAACTTTTCGTTTTGCCAACTCTTTTTCAACAAGAGACACTAAAAGTTTTTCAGTTTCAATACGAGAAACTTGCACATTTCCATGAGGATCACGTTCTGCTAAAAACTGAGATGCAATAGCCATAGGCAATGCATATACCGTACTAAAAATTCTTATTCCAGGAAATGCCTTATTACAAAGCACTGCCGCAATTAGTCCTAACAACATACTTCCCGCCACTACAATAGCTACAAACATAGCTGTAACAAACAAACTATTGTAAAATGAGTCTGATTTAAGCAAATCCATATAATTTCCTAAACCAACAAACAATTTTGCCTGTCCCATTTTATTAGTCTTATACAAACTTAAATATATCGTCTTAAAAAAAGGATAAAATAAAAATATTATAAATATTATCATTGATGGTACTAAAAATGAATACGCACCCACCTTTTGAATACAATTTTCCACTTTACTTCTCATATATC
>JAZSCY010000068.1:0-11350 GCA_045530875.1 Eubacteriales bacterium | reverse complement strand
CAGCCGTGCCTATCCCTTGGCGCAAAACATTCTCACCCAGTTGAATGCGTCCACGGGGCTGGCCAATCGGGGCGTATCCGTACGCACCAATCTGTACGTTCTGCGGCGCACCCGCATGCCGGCCACCCTGGTAGAACTGGGATTCATCACCAATCCGGGGGATGCGGCTCTGATGGCGGGGCAGCCTGGGTTGTTTGCCCGGGGCGTAGCCGATGGCGTTCTGGCCTATCTGGGCGAGTTGTAAATATCAGTTCTCTTCCGTTTTCATCAAATCGGGGCGCCGTTTTGCAGTCAACTCCTCCGACTGCTCCCGGCGCCATTTTTCAATATTGGCGTGATGGCCGGACAGAAGCACCTCCGGCACTTCCCTATCCCGCCACACAGGGGGACGGGTGTACTGGGGGTATTCCAGAAGGCCGTTTTCAAAGCTTTCGTTTTCGTAGCATTCCGGCAGAGGAAGCACACCGTCGATCAGACGGCACACCGCATCGGCCACAAGACAGGCAGGCAATTCCCCGCCGGTCAGGACGTAATCGCCCACGGACAATTCTTCGTCCACGATCTCGTCGATGACCCGCTGATCAATACCTTCATAGTGTCCGCAAAGCAGCACCAGCCGATCGTACTGCAGATACTCCTTGGCGATCGTTTGGGTAAAGGTGCGTCCGCGGGGAGAGAGATAGACCACGTGCCGTTTTTCGTCTGCCGGTGCATCGGCCACGGCGGCCTGGTAGCAGTTGTAGATGGGCGGGGCGGCCATCAGCATACCCCGTCCGCCGCCGTAGGGGGTATCGTCCACCCGGCGGTGCTTATTTTCGGAATAATCCCGGATATTGATGGCACGGATGGAGACAAGTCCCGCATCCCGCGCCCGGCCGATGATGCTCTCGCCCAGCACCGCTTCGATCATGCCGGGGAACAGCGTCAGAACGTCAATCTGCATTTGCATCCTCCAAAAAGCCGTCGATCAATGTTACATAGATCCCTGCCGGACAGTCGTCGCCATCCTCCCCAAGGGAAATCTTATTGACAAATTCAGGGACGCAGGGGAACATAAACGTGCTTCCGTTTTCCCGTTTTACCACGTAGATATCCCGTCCTGCCGGAGAAAGAACCTCCTGCAGCACGCCCACGTTGCCAAAACGCTCGTCGATAACGGGCAGGCCGATCAGATCGGCGATGAAGTGAGCGCCGGGTGCCAGGGGAATATCCTCCCGATCCGCATACAGAACCGTATCCCGATAAGGAATGGCTGCCTCCAGCGAATCGATCTCCGCAAAGGTAGCCAGGACCATATTCTTCTGCACCGATGCGTGGGCAACCGTCAGAGTTTTGACCACCTGCATCTGCTTATCCAAAATATACATCCGTTTCAGTTTCGTCAGCGTGCGCGGCGAATCGGCACGGCATTCCAGACGCACTGCGCCCCGGACACCGTGGGTTGACGTGATGCGGGCACATTCCAAATATTTCTGAAGCATTATATCCTCCGGGAACTTTTTTGATTCATACGGGTCTATTATATCACAGTGTATCCCTTTTTGCAATTCCCGGCGAAGAATTCCCCGCTTGTCCCGGCTCATGCTTTTAAAATATAGTTAAAACTCTTTAAACATTTTATGAATAAGTTATTGACAAATTGAAACAGATCCTGTATAATGATCCTGTCGGTGGAAAACCGGCCAAGATTTCATAAGGAGATAGAATGCGCGTATGAAATTGCTGCTTACTTCCCTGCTGTCCGCTTCCCCTGTGCAGAACAATCTTGTCGCTCCGATGACCGGTGACATCAACTTTATGATCATCACCGCCGTGATTCTGATCGCCGCATTCCTGATCTTCGTTCTGCTGAGACAAAGACGCAACCGCGACTGACCGGATACCAAAAACACCGGAATGGATTTTCCATTCCGGTGTTATTTTTATTCTCCTAATTACCTTTTGTGTTCCCATAAACAACAAGGGGAAAATGGACGATAAATGAAATTTGTTGTTATAAATCAATATTGATTTCGTATTTGTGTTCAATGAGTATATAGTTCACATTATACCGCTGTGCGAGGTCTAACATTTCTGCATTGTCTGCCAATACGCTCTCCATTGTACACCATTCATCATCAAGACGATTTTCAATGGTATTTGCATATTTCTCTATGTCAGCAAAGTGGTTTCTGATATATTCCTCACTCATTACGAGGCAGAAATATTTGATGTTCTCAAGATATTCGGAGACAAAGTCCTTTTGCCATTCAAGCGGAATATAGCAACCTTCAACAATTAAGTTCTGCTTGTTTTCAATAGCGGTTTTTATTATTTCACGTACAATCGGCCACAGGTATGAAGTCAAATCGCTATCATTACTTATCGGTGTGAGGCTTGTGTTTCCACTACGAATTAAGCCCATCTTCAAGTGGTCCATGGATAAGTATGGATATTTATATTTTTCAAGCAGTTGCTGTGCAAGTGCGGTTTTTCCCGTGTGGGATGCCCCTGTAATCAATATAATCATTATCGCACCTGCAAATTCTTATTTATCGAACACATTATCATAGTCCGGGAACACAATATCGAATTGGGTCTTTTTATTCTTCGCTTTCCGCCGGGATCGCCTCGGCTGCATTGTTTTTCCGTTTTTCCATCGCCTCACGAAGCAGAGTATAGAGGACGGCACACACAGGCACAGCCAGAAGAGCGCCGAGAATACCGCCGATATTGCCTCCGATCAGCACCGCAGAGAACACGATGATACCGGGCAGGCCCACGGATGTACCCACCACCTTCGGGTAGATAAGGGATCCCTCCAGCTGCTGAAGCACCAGGATGAAGATCAGGAAGAAGACGGCACGCAAGGGGCTGACAGTAAGAATCAGGAATGCGCCGAACACCTCACCCACCAAAGCACCCACGATAGGCACCACGGCGGTACAGCCGATCACCACAGCGATAATGCCGGCGTATTCAAAGCCGAAGATCACCATGCCGATATAGCTGAGCGCACCCAGGATCACGGCCTCCGCGCACTGACCGCGGATGAAATTGCCGAAAACCTCGTTGGACAAAGAGGTGATATGGAACAGCGGCTCACAGATCCGCTGAGGCAAAAACGAGGTAACCAGACGCCGCACAAACGCGCAGATCTGTTCCTTCTGAGCGAGGAAATAGATGGCGATGACGATACTGAAGATCACGTTCACGAGTCCGCCCGCCAGAGTGGAGGCCACGGAAGATGCCGTACCGAAAATAGAGGTGGCATTCTCCCAATCGAAGAAGCCCAGAAGCGTGTCGGAAAGCAGTTTCCAGTCCACGGTGAATTCATCCAGCCAGGTTGTATCAAAATCCATGCTCTGCAGAAGATTCGTTCCCCATGCCTTCAAATCGTTGAAATAATCCGGAAGCTTGTTCACCAGCGTCATCACCGCATCCTGCAAGCCGGGAAGCACCACGGCCAGCAAAATAGCGATCAACCCCAGAAAAACGATCACTGTAAGAACGATCGACAGCGGGCGAAGCAGTTTGCGCACGGTTTTCTTTTTCGAGCGCTTCATGAAAGCGAACACTTTCTCTTCCCACACCCGCATCATTACGTTCATCACGTAGGCGATCGCCAAGCCCAGAGTAACCGGAGCGATCAGCCGGAAGAAGGTACCGACTCCCTTCCATACCGAGGAGAAATTCAGCACCACACAAAACAAAAGAACCGTAAAGGTGATGATAAACAGAATCTGCTTCATGGATAACTTTTGGGATTTCATTCGTCCTCACTCTCCTTGCTGTCTTTATCGTCCGCCTCGTCGGAACACGTTTCCGTCAGACACACCACCGCGCTTTCCAGGCGATGCTCCAGAATTTCCGTCACCTTGACGTGCATATTTTCCACATCGATCTCGAACTGGGCGCCGTCCTCGGGAATTGAGCCGTACATACCGAATATCAAACCGCCAAAGGTATCGTATTCCTCCAGAGGCAATTCGATCTGCAGCGCCTGTGCCACATCCGCAAGAGGCGCTGTTCCGGCAATTCGCCAGGTGCCGGAGTCTATCGTAACGATGTCCTCCGTCTTTTCGGGGGCGTGCATATCGTCATCCAAATCGCCCACCAGCTGCTCCAGCAGATCGTTCATGGTCACGATACCCAAGGTACCGCCGTATTCATCCAGCACCACAGCAAAGTGGTTGCGGGATTTTTTCATCTGGCGGAAAAGCACATCGGCCCGCACCGTCTCCGGCACGAAATACACCGGATTGACCGCCTCCCGCATCACATTCTCCCGGGATTTATCCCGCAGGCGGAAATAGGCTTTGGCGGAGAGCACACCGATCACGTTGTCCGTAGTTTCGTCGCACACGGGAAAACGGGAATGGCGGGTTTCGTTAATAGTATTCTCCCAATCCTCCTCGGATTCGTCCATCCAGAGAATGGACATCTCCGTGCGGTGGGTAGCAAACTCGCCCACCGTCAGGTTATCAAAATCGAAGAGGTTCTGGATGATCTCCTTCTCCTGGGTGTCGATAACACCCTTTTCGCTGCCGGCGTCCACCATCATCCGGATGGATTCCTCACTGACATCGTCATCCTCCACATTGGGGTCCAGCCCGAACATGCGAAGGATCAGATTGGTGGAAGCTGTAAGCAGGCGCACGATGGGGGAAAACACCCGGGACAATCCGTACACCGGTGCCGCCAAAGCCAATCCCAGAGGCTCCGCTTTCTTCATGGCCAGACGTTTCGGCACCAATTCACCGAACACCAGTGTCAGGTACGACAGAATCAAGGTGATCAGGATGACCGCAGCCGTGTTCATGGTGGCCTCGGGAATCTTTACCCCCAGATCCAACAGCCATGCTACCAGCGGATCGGCAAAATTGTCCGCCGCAAACGCACTTCCCAAGAATCCGGACAACGTAATGGCAATCTGAATTGTTGCCAGAAAGCCGGAGGGCTGGGCGGCCAGCTTCTGTAATTTTTTCGCCCGCTTATCCCCGGCCGCGGCCAGCAAATCAATACGGGCATCGTTCATGGAAATGATCGCAATCTCCGCGCAGGCGAAAACCGCGTTCAAAAAAATCAGTATAATCTGCAGTGCAATCTGCCAAACAAGAATGCTCATGTTCTCTCCTCTATGTTCTGTGTGTCAAAACTATCCGTATGTAAGGTTCTGTCACCTGGACTGAAGAGAAAAAAATGCAAAACGGCACAGCCTGTAACCGCATCACTGCGATCGCAGGCTATGCCGCACCTGAAACGATCGGGGGCAGAGCATCGGCAACTGTCCGGATCTGTCATACTTCCTCCAAAATGTGGGTGTATCCCGCAGGAATTCCCAATACTTTACTGTTTATATTATATTCCAATCCCCTGCAAAGTCAAGGGAATGGCACGAAAATTCACATTTCTTTCACAGAGAAAACAAGTTCCCGTAAATCTCGATCTTTTCCGCATCGGACAAGACGTAGGGAGAATTGGCAAAACCGTTTGCCCGGGCAATGCGGCTCACATACTCCTCCATCTGCGCGGGAGTCAGGGTGAGTTTCACATCGGCCATAGCGGGAATGCGCCGGGCCATCTCGGAGGGAGTGGTGCCCAGCATCTGAGCCAGCGCTGTCAGTTTTTCCGCCCCTTGTTCCGTCTTCATATTGTACTCGATATACGCCCCCTCAAAGGCACCGCAGGCACGGCCGTGGGGGATGCCGTCGGACAGAGTGATACTGTATCCCATGGGATGGGGGAATCCGGTACCGGTGCGGTTGATGGCAATGCCCGCCGCCATGGACGCCATGCTGAGGCGGCGGCGCTGGGTGGGAGTAAATCCGCCGGCGTCCTTTTCGCCCTCGCTGTCCTCTCCCATAAAGATCACGTCCCAGATATGCTTTGCGGCAAAGAGCGCATACATCTCCGATGCCTCATTGGATTTGGGGGACAGATAGGATTCGATGGCGTGGGACAAGGCATCCAGCGCGGTGGAAACGGTGTAATTTTCATTCAGGGAATACGTATACCGGGGATCCACGAAAGCCACCCGGGGATAGGTGTCGGGAATATGCTTCAGCGTCTTTTTCTTTGTGCCGCCGTCCAGGGTAAGCACCGCATAGGGATTGGCTTCCGATCCGGTGCCGGAGGTGGTGGGTATAGCGGCGATGGGCAGAATGGGATGCGCATCGAAATCCGCGTCAAAAATGCTTTCCGTATCCGCGTCGGGACAAACCGCAAAGGCCGCTACCGCTTTGGCCGCATCCAGCGCAGATCCGCCGCCGATGCCAATCACGAAATCCGCGCCGGCCT
Organism: Eubacteriales bacterium; assembly: GCA_045530875.1. Taxonomy (GTDB): domain Bacteria; phylum Bacillota; class Clostridia; order Oscillospirales; family CAG-272; genus SIG701. Next base: position 5,071 of record JAZSCY010000068.1, on the reverse strand, counting down.
CCCGCAAGAGAATGCCTCCCTCCCGGCACACGGATGCCAGCGGATTCTCCGCCGCCCGGTCAAACAGCGTATAGCGGATGTTTTTCTCCTCCAAAACGGCAATCACATCGGAGAGCGCACCGCTGGCACGGGCGGAATTCCGTCCGGTCACGATAAACGCGTGCCGTCCCAAGGCCAAAGCATCCGCATGGGCGGAAACACATCCCTCGCCGGTAATGACATTGACAGGCATATAAAAACTCATATCCATAACAGTTTCTCCCTTCATTCATGTATAAAGCAAAGAAGCAGACCCGTCACCGGATCTGCCTGTGCTTTGCTTAGATCTTTTCCTTAACCTTGGAAGCCTTACCAACTCTGTCTCTCAGGTAGTACAGCTTAGCGCGTCTTACCTTACCGAAACGGATTACATCGATACCGGCTACGTTGGGGGAATGGAGCGGGAAAGTCTTTTCCACGCCAACACCGTATGCTACGCGGCGAACGGTGAAGGTCTCGGAGATACCGCCGCCGTGACGTGCGATAACAGTACCCTCGAACATCTGGATTCTTTCTCTCGTACCCTCTTTGATTTTGTTGTGTACACGGATGGTGTCACCAACATGGAAAGCAGGAACACTTTCCTTCAGCTGCTCTTTAGCAAAAGCGTCGAGTTTGTTCATTTTCGACTCCTCCATATATCATAGAACATTCATGCGGAGCTTCGCAGAGGACTGTCCCGTTATTCGTGCACAATACGCACACCGTAGATTATACCACGTGTATTTACCGATTGCAAGAGTTTTTTGAAAAAATTCCTGCTTTTTCACAAAATCATTTGTACACATAAGAGAACGCCAACTCGTACACCTTGGCACGCCCCTGGCTCCAATCAGTGGCACTGAGATAGAACTTTCCGTCATAGTGGAAAATCTCCTCTCCCTCCACGGAGATAGGGATGGACACGGACTGCACGTGCCCGCCGCTCCACTTATGCACGATGATCAAATTGTCCTTCGTTTCCTCTCCGGGGCTGACAATGGAATACAGATACGTACCGTCCGCATCCATGCCCTGGGCGGTATAGGCGAAATTGGAGTAGTTTTGAGGCGTTACCGCATTGCTCATCTTGAAATTCCGGTCAAGGAACATATACTTCCCGCCGCCCTTCAGCACGTACTGCTGTTTTTCCGTACTGTAGCCGATGGCATAGCTTCCGCCAAAGCCGTATTTGCCGCCCTGAATCTGTTCCGCGATCTCCAGCGTTTCCGGATCCAGCACCGTCAATATGTTCACATCCATATTGGTGATGACCAGGATGTTGTCATCCGGATTGTACGTCATGCTGTTGGCGTGATCGATGGGCAATTCTTCACTGACCTTCACAAGGGACAGATCGGACAGCAGGGATTTTACCACGACGCCCACTGTTCCCTTTCCATCGTCATCCCCACGGATGTAGGCGGTATACACGTATGTGCCGTCGGTAGCCGCACCCTGGCTGGCTTTATAGCCATCGGGACGGTGGACCGTCCGGGGATTGTTTGCCAAGGCGACAACAGGAAAAGAGGAACCGATCATATAGGCGGGATCGTCCCAATTCTCGCCGGTTTTGATGATCTCCCATCCCACGGGAAGAGCGAAGCGGCCGTCGGACACAAACGTCTCATCCCCAAAGAAGAAGGCATTCTCAAATTCATACATAGCCAGAGCGGTCAGCGAGTCGTTTTTACCTACTATAACCACCTTGTCCTCTGTGACCCGGATACCGTAGGAATGCTCGGGCAGATCCGCGAGCAAGTCTTTTGTTGCCTGGCGGTTGGTGTTGCCGATCAGAATCTCCAGGCGGGAGTTGTCCACCGCCTCGCCCCGGGCCGTCCAGTCCGTATCCAGAGAATAGGTGGCGCCGGTCTGCTTCTTTAGTTGTTTGTGAAACTTCGGCAGGCTGTCGGCGATGGTTTCCGGCGCATCATCGGAAATCACCAAAAGAAAATCCGTCACGCCGTTTTCCGCGATCACCAGTTCTTTATCCGGCGCATCCTGCTGGGACGGCGGCTCATCGGGTGTTTCGTGGTCCGCCGGGGTACATCCCGCCAGCAGGCACAAAAGCGCCGCAAAGCATATCCATTTTTTCATACTGCATCCACCTTTCTGTGGAGAGGATTTCTACACACTGTTTAATATGATTATACACATCCTGACTGTTTCTGTCAACACAAAAGGGGAATATTTCCGTAAGCCGGGCGGAACATCCGGGGCGATGCTCCGTCCAATCCGTGTAGAGATGCCCGGGCGGTCATCCGTACCAAAAAATCCCTTGGCCGGTGGGGCATATCCGTTGCAATTCACACTTGCAATTCCATAAAAAACATAGTATAATAAAGAGTAAGTTGTATTTAAAGGAGGGAATGAAATGCTGTCCGCCTTCAAGAACTTTTTTGTTACCTTTCTGATCGCCGCTTTGATCTTCGGTTCTGTGGCCTATTTTGCCACCCAGTTCCTGACGGATACCATCACCGGCATCTTTGACGCGGAGAAGAATGAGTTGGACGAAATTCTCCACTCCTCCACCCCCGACACCACCCCCGTTACGGAGCCGACAGATCCGGGCCTCACCGATCCGTCCACCGACCGGGTGATCGAGGGAGATTCCTTCAACATGCTGTTCATTGTCACCGATTATCAGCCGGATATTTTCCACGATTATTTCCCCTCCGATGACGATCTGGCCGACATGGAAAACGATGAGGCTACTTTTACGGGACTGCTGGGCACTCCCTTCCGCCGGATTGGCACCTGCGCCACCGTTCTTCTTCGGGCGGATAAGGAGCGGAAGGAATTCACCTTTACCGTATTTCCCTCCGTGATGCGTGTCACCACCTCCGCCGGCAGCGTCAGCGGATCCGATCTGTACAGCCTGTACGGACGGGATCACATCGTGTCCCGGGTTTCCGCCATGACCGGTCTGAGCATCGACTACTATCTGGTGGTCAACGTAACGGAGCTTTCCCAGATCATCTCCAACATGGGCGGCATCAATATGTACCTCACCAGCGATCTGTACTACAACGGTCAAATAGCCACCACCCAAAAGCCTGCCCCCGGTGAAGAGGATCTGATCCCCCTTCTGTATACCATCGGCAACAACGACATTGACGGCGCCGGTGCCACCGCTCTCATGATGCACAATGAGATGGATTCCGCCGCTACGGTCAATGCACGCAATACATTCCTTGTGAGCTTCCTTACCGCCGTCATGGATAAGCTGACCGCCATGCCGGAAACGGATCTCACCGCGTTTTACGATGATATCTGCGCCAACGCCATGGTGGACACCACCTTCGCCGTGCCGGATTTCATCTCCGAAATCAGCCTGATCTATGCCTGGAACGATCCGGCCTTTAAGAAAACCACCCTGGAATATCCCGGCCGGTATGTATCGGCTACCGACAGCGCCGCCGGATATTTTGAGCCTAACATCAATCAGGCCATCAATCTGTTCAAAAATTACCGTCCTCTGCCCGAGGCAGACACGGCCGGTGACTCGAAATAATTACTGATATTTACTATCGAAAGGATACCCATCATGAGTAATCGTATGCCCAACAGCGAAAAAACCATGGAGAAGATCGTCGCGCTCTGCAAAAACAGAGGTTTTGTTTATGCAGGATCCGAAATCTACGGCGGTCTGGCAAACTCCTGGGACTACGGCCCTCTGGGCGTTGAGTTGAAGAACAACGTCAAGCGTGCCTGGTGGAAGAAATTCGTTCAGGAGAATCCCTACAACGTAGGTCTGGACGCCGCCATTCTGATGAATCCCCAGGTATGGGTTGCTTCCGGCCACGTGGCCACCTTCAACGATCCGCTGATCGACTGCAAGGCCTGCAAGATGCGCCACCGTGCGGACAAGCTGGTGGAGGATTTCGTTCGTGAGAACAATATGGACGTAAACGTGGAGGCCATGGACGGGGAGGCTCTGGTGAACTTCATCCGTGAGAACAACGTGCCCTGCCCCGGCTGCGGCAAGTCCGATTTTACCGACATCCGCAAATTCAATCTGATGTACAAGACTCACCAGGGCGTAACCGAGGATACCGCCAATGAGGTATATCTCCGTCCCGAGACTGCCCAGGGTATCTTCGTAAACTTCACCAATATCCAGCGCACCACCCGCCGCAAGCTTCCCTTCGGTGTGTGCCAGGTAGGTAAGTCCTTCCGTAACGAGATCACCCCCGGTAACTTCATCTTCCGTATCCGCGAGTTCGAGCAGATGGAATTGGAATTCTTCTGCAAGCCCGACACGGATCTGGAATGGTTCCAGTACTGGAGAACGTACTGCCACGACTGGCTGAAGGGCCTGAACGTGCGCGAGGAGAATCTCCGCCTGCGCGATCATGAGCCGGAAGAATTGTCCTTCTACTCCAAGGCAACCACCGACTTTGAGTATCTGTTCCCGTTCGGCTGGGGCGAGCTCTGGGGCGTGGCCGACCGTACCAACTACGATCTGTCCCAGCATCAGAAGCACTCCGGTCAGGATCTGACCTACTTCGATCCCGAAACAAATGAGCACTACGTTCCTTACGTTGTTGAGCCCTCTCTGGGTGCGGACCGTATGACGCTGGCTCTGCTGGTAGAGGCATATGACGAGGAAGTAGTGGATGCGGAGAAGAACGACACCCGCGTGGTGATGCGCTTCCATCCCGCCATCGCTCCCTTCAAGGTAGCGGTCCTGCCCTTGTCCAAGAAGCTGAGCGAGGAAGCTATGGAGATCTACACCGCCCTGTCCAAGAACTACATGGTAGACTTTGACGAGGCCGGCTCCATCGGTAAGCGCTATCGCCGCGAGGATGAGATCGGTACTCCCTTCTGCGTAACCTACGACTTCGATTCCAAGGAGGACGGCTGCGTAACCGTACGTGACCGCGACACCATGGAGCAGGTTCGTATTCCCGTTGCGGAGCTGAACGCATCCCTGGCTGAAAAGCTGCCTTATTAAGAGTGTTTGCGGGGGGGTGCCTTTTGAAAAAGGCGCCTCCCCTCCCCCTCCGCGAAAACCTTAATAAATTATTAGTAAAAGTTTTGGAAAGGGGTT
>JAZSCY010000403.1:0-3065 GCA_045530875.1 Eubacteriales bacterium | reverse complement strand
TCCCCGGAGAAGATCGTCACCTTCGCCATCGCGATCGCCCTGCTGCGGTGGCTGTTCCCGAACGATCAGAAGACGCTGGCGGTACTGAAGCGGTGGCGGGATCGGGCCAAGGCGGGAATCCGTCGGCAGCGGGAGAGAAAGAATAAGAAATAAAAAGGACATCCGGCGGATGTCCTTTTTTGATTTACTACTCACCGATGCCCACGTAGCCCGTTTCGTTGATGATGTACTGCCCTTCCTCGGAGAGGATCCAGTCGATCAGCTGTCTTACGCTTTCCTTGGGATTCTCCTCGTAGGTGACGGCGTACACCGGGGCGATGATGGCGTAGGTGCCGTTTTTGATGTTCTCCTTGGTGGGAGCCACTCCGTTGACGGCGATCATTTTGATGTCGGGATTTTTGATCATTCCCTCCACGTAATACCGGAAGGAGAATCCGATGGAGGTGGATTTGTTCTTATAATCCGCCACCTCTTCGATGATCTCGCCCATGCCGCCGATCTGGGTCTCTGTATCCGGCTCCAGAACGGGCGTATCTCCCATCAGGCGCAGAAACATGCTCTGGCTTCCGCTTCCTTCGTTGCGCTGGAAGGGGACGATCTTTTCGTTATGACCGCCTACCTCCTGCCAGTTGGTGATTTTCCCGGAGTAGATTCCCTTGATCTGATCCAGGGTGAGGCTTTCTACGGGATTATCCTTATGGACGAAGAACACAAAGGCCTCATAGCCGATCTGGGTATAGGCGTAGGTAGTGCCGTTTTCCTCGGCGAAGGCGATCTGCTCCCTCGATGGATAGGCGCCGATGAACAGATCCGTCTTTTTCTGGGCCAGAAGATGGTATCCGCCCACTGTATTATTGTACTCAAACACGCCATCATACAGTTTTGTGGTTTTGGGATACACGGCGTTCACAAAGGCGGAATACACGGGAAACGCAGCGGTGGCGCCGTCGATGATGGGCAATTCCTCCGTAGGCAGCCCGTCGAAGGAGAGAGTTTGGCTGTCCAGGCGGACGATCCCGGAATTTTCGTCAAAGGGGAGATAGTCGTGGGGATTGGTGTTGGGGGCGACGTCGATGGTGATGGAATCGGTGTAGGCGTTGATCCCGATCTGGGTGCCGATGAGGAGAACACAGCACAAAAGATATGCTCCGAATCCGATGAGATACGCTTTTCGCTTTTTCAGCCAGATCACCGGGATGAGCAGAGGAATCACCAGCACGCACAAAACGACGGTGACACCCCACATACCGCCAAAGCCCAAAAGCAGGATGGTAAACAGCGCGGCATAGGGGAAGGCGATCACGCAAAGCACCGTGATTATGATTTTGAGGATGAGGTCGGATTTTGTCATAGGTATCTCCTCCTTTTTTCTTTCATGATACCACATTCCTCCGGCATTAGCAAGGGGGGATGCAAAAAGGACATCCGATTGGATGTCCTTTTGGGGGATTTTTTACCCGATCAATTTTCTCTTGATATTATTCAAGGTGGCTTTGACGGTTGCCTTTTCAAAACGCGCGTATTCGTCAAACTGGCTGAACGTACCGCCATCCTCGTTTGACCATCCGATCAACCACTTGTTTTGCAGATCCTCGCCCAAATTGTCGCTGTCGGAGCGATACTTGAACACGTGGTACACGTCCTTTTTAAACAGATAGGTAATCTTGCCGATATATTCGATTTCATCCGGCACTTTTCCCAACTCAGTGGGATACGTGAGCCAATGGACCAGATCGCTTTTCGCCAGATACTCCGGGGTGGTGCATTCCGTCGGGAACAGCTGTCCCTTCCCGAATTTCATCAGCGTGTGATAGGTCATATCCGCATACACCAGATCGCGGGCGAGGGCCGTCACGCAATCCGCAGGCACACTCTGACCCAGCGTCAATAGCGTTTCCACGGCATAGAAATTCACATTGCCGTATCCCCGTTTCATCACATCCCGCAGAAGGGCGACCAGGGTATCGTCGGGGAAATATTTGCATATATCGGCGACGACTTCCAGGCTGTTGACGCACTCCTCGTCCCAATTTGCGAGGGCGAGATAGCGGTTCATCTCAGCGGTGAGATACGCAATCAGCGACTTTTTGGCGTCGTCGGTAATTTTATCCAGATCGTTTTTATAATTGACCAGCCCGGCGTACAGTTTTCCTCTTTGGTATTCATCCTTCACCGGGGACAACATGGCCACAAGCTGATCCATCTCGGCTTTTTCGATGGCATCCTGCCTGAATAAACCGTCGATGTACGTTTCGATATACCGTTCTTTTGCCACCGTCTCCACCAGCAATTTGATTTTGGCGAGAATATCCTCGGACAACTCGCTCCGAGAGGGGTACGCCAGCATGATGATACCAAGCAGCAAATCCTCGCACGCAAACAAAAGATCCTTTTCCTTATAGGTTGCCGTCTTGGGAATGGCGGTCAGCAGGTGATCCATTTCGCTTTGTGCATAAGCAAGAAGCGCGGCGGCATCCTCCCGATCCAGTTCCTTTTTGGCTTCCCGGATCCTCTCAATCACGTGAAGGGTATATTCCAGCAGTTGTTTTTTGGTGGGATAATCCTCGTTTTGCAGGGATTCAATAATGGAATCAAAATTAGACATGGCATTTCCTCCGTTGCTGTATTTCCATTAAATAGTGTGTGTGAGTTCGTTTTCTATACGGTCCACCGATTGTATCATACCACACGCAAGAGAATTTGGCAAGGGGGATGGGGGAGGAAAATTCATCTGTAGGGACGGATTCCATATCCGCCCGTGAAAAAACGAGGCCGTACGTAGACGGGCGATTCATGAATTCCCCCTACAGAAAAAGGTGGCTCTCGCCTTGCCCGTAGGGGCGGATTCCATATCCGCCCGCATCGTGAAATTAACCCGTACGTAACGGGGTGAGATGTTTCTGATGTAAATAAGCAAGTGGCGCGCAACTTGCTCTCTCGCTCCTGTCCAACTGCGAACACAGCCGAAGTCCACGCCCTAAAAACAGTCCACCGGACTGTTTTTGCCCCGTTACACGATGGGCGCGGGCTTCCGAATCCACCTTCTTTTCCCCACCAAGCAATAA
>JAZSCY010000195.1:0-3338 GCA_045530875.1 Eubacteriales bacterium | reverse complement strand
CTCTATTGTCTCCCTAAGACCGCTTGGCCTCCGACTTCATCTCTATGATCGACCATCTCTCGGCGGGAATTCAGGATGCTCTCGGAGACGGCGGATATGACGACGACCGATCGCCGCCGAAATTGACAAACGGACAAGGTGGATTTTAATCATGGATGAAATGTTGCAGACAGCAGACGAAACCGGGGATGTGACCCCAGAGGCAGCCCCTGATGTGGAAAATGATACCCAGACGGAAAATGCATCCGCCGGGGAGGATGGCGGAAAAGACCGACGCGGCGGCAAGGCTGAGGTGAAAAAACTTCGTGCCGAGTGCGCCGAGTGGGAGAGCCAGGCAAAGGAAATGACTGCCCAGGCAGAGGAGATGAAGGACAAATACCTTCGCACCCTGGCAGAATACGACAACTACCGCAAACGAAGTGCCAAGGAGCGGGAGGGCATCTACGCGGATGCCTATGCAGACTGTATTCAGAATCTGCTGCCGCTTTTGGACAATCTGGGACGGGCATCCCAGTTCACCGAGGGAGATCAGGTGGCAGAGGGCGTGAGAATGATCCTCGGCACCCTGCCGGATATTCTCGGAAAGATGAATGTGTCCGCGTTCGGCGCACCGGGCGATACTTTTGATCCCGAAATCCATAACGCCGTCATGCATGTGGATGACGAGCAGTACGGTGAGGGCGAGATCGTGGAAGTGTTCCAGTGCGGTTACAAATACGGCGATAAGATCATCCGCTATGCGATGGTCCGGGTAGCCAACTAAGTCAGTAAACAAATCTATTTATATATTTCAGGAGGAAAATATTATGGGAAAAATTATTGGTATAGATCTTGGTACAACCAACTCTTGCGTGGCTGTGTTTGAGGGCGGCGAACCTACCGTTATCCCCAATCCCGAAGGAGCCAGAACTACCCCCTCTGTGGTAGCCTTCTCCAAGACCGGTGAGAGAATGGTGGGCCAGGTGGCAAAGCGTCAGGCTATCACCAATCCCGACAAGACCGTTATGAGCATCAAGCGTCACATGGGTACCGATTATAAGGTAGCCATCGACGACAAGAAGTTCACTCCCCAGGAGATCTCCGCCATGGTTCTGCAGAAGCTGAAGGCGGATGCAGAGGCGTACCTGGGCACCACCGTAACCGATGCGGTCATCACCGTTCCCGCTTACTTCTCCGACGCACAGCGTCAGGCAACCAAGGACGCTGGTAAGATCGCCGGTCTGGAAGTAAAACGTATCATCAACGAGCCCACCGCCGCAGCACTTGCGTACGGTGTGGATAAGGACGGCGTCAACCAGAAGATCATGGTATACGACCTGGGCGGCGGTACGTTTGACGTATCCCTGCTGGAGATCTCCGACGGCGTGTTCGAAGTGCTGGCCACCAACGGCGACACCCGCCTGGGCGGCGACGACTTTGATGCGCGCATCCTCGACTGGATCGCCGACACATTCAAGGCAGAAAACGGCATCGATCTCCGCAACGATAAGATGGCTCTGCAGAGACTGAAGGAAGCCGCTGAGAAAGCAAAGATTGAACTCTCCGGTACTATGAGCACCCAGATCAATCTGCCCTTTATCACCGCAGACGCTACCGGTCCCAAGCATTTCGATGCGACCCTCAGCCGTGCAAAGTTCAACGAGCTGACCGCCGATCTGGTAGAGCGCACCATGATCCCCACCAAGAAGGCTATGGCCGATGCGGGACTGAGCGCATCTCAGATCGATAAGGTCCTCTTGGTAGGCGGCTCTACCCGTATTCCCGCCGTACAGGATGCCGTTAAGGCTCTGATCGGCAAGGATCCCTTCAAGGGCATCAACCCCGACGAGTGCGTAGCTCTCGGCGCAGCCATCCAGGGCGGCGTTCTGGGCGGCGACGTGAAGGATGTACTTCTGTTGGACGTTACTCCTCTGTCTCTGGGTATTGAGACTCTGGGCGGCGTATTCAACCGCATCATTGACCGCAACACCACCATCCCCGTAAAGAAGAGCCAGGTATATTCCACCGCCGCAGACGGTCAGACCTCCGTGGAGATCCACGTTCTGCAGGGTGAGCGCGATATGGCTGCCGGCAATACCACTCTGGGCCGCTTCATTCTGGACGGCATTGCTCCTGCACCCCGCGGTATTCCCCAGATCGAGGTTACCTTTGATATCGACGCCAACGGCATCGTAAACGTAACCGCACAGGATAAGGGCACCGGTAAGGAGCAGCACATCACCATCACCTCTTCCACCAATATGTCCAAGGAGGACATCGACCGCGCCGTGAAAGATGCGGAGAAGTTCGCTGAGGAAGACAAGAAGATGAAGGAAGCGGTGGAGATCAAGAACCGCGCCGAGCAGATGATCTTCCAGTGCGAGAAGACTCTGAGTGACATCGGTGATAAGGCAGACGAGACTCTGAAGGCTCCCGTTACCGCCGCTATCGAGAAGCTGAAGGAAACCGTGAAGGGCGGCGACACCGAGGCCATCAAGGCAGATACCGAGGCGCTGGAAAAAGCATTCTATCCTCTGGCCGAGAAACTGTACCAGAGCGCACAGGGCGCACAGGGTGCTCCCGGAGCGGAAGGTTTTGATCCCGGCGCAGGCGCACAGAACGGTGACACCTTCTACAACGCGGATTTCGAGGATAAATCCGATAACTAAAATACAGTGATGCGCAGTGGGGCTGTCCGTCTGGGGCAGCTCCCCTTTGCGCGTTTTGATTTCCTCCGATTGACGGAGAAAGGTAGGTCAGCTATGGCTGAAAGCAAGAGAGACTATTATGAGGTGCTTGGCGTCGACAAGTCTGCGGATGAGGCGGCGATCAAGCGGGCATACCGATCGCTGGCGAAAAAATATCATCCCGACGTGAATCCGGGGGATAAAGAGGCAGAGCAGAAGTTCAAAGAGGTGAACGAGGCGTATGCCGTTTTGTCCGATGCGGAAAAGAAGGCCAAATACGATCAGTTCGGCCACGCCGCTTTTGAGGCGGGCGGTGGCGGCGGCTACGGCGGCTTTGGCGGTTTCGGGGATATGGATTTTGATATTTCCGATATCTTCTCCAGCTTCTTCGGCGGTGGTATGGGCGGTGGAAGTACCCGTCGCGGGCCGGTGCGGGGCGAGGATATCACCGTGCGGCTCACCTTGTCCTTTGAGGAAGCCGTGTTCGGCGTGAAAAAGGAGATCTCCTACCAGCGCATCCAGAAATGTGCCGAATGCTCCGGCAGCGGTGCTGCCAAGGGAACCTCTCCCAAAACCTGTCCCACCTGCGGCGGCTCCGGACGAATCCGTGTGCAGCAGCGTACGCCCCTGGGCATCATGCAGACGCAAAAAGCCTGCGACGCCTGCCGGGGC
>JAZSCY010000077.1:0-5019 GCA_045530875.1 Eubacteriales bacterium | reverse complement strand
AGATCACCGGCCCTGTATCCGTTACTCCCGCCGTGATCCTGTTTGAGGATGCGGGCGGAAAGTACGTACAGGCCTATGCCCCCGAGAACGGAGATGCCACCCGCATCGACATGACCGGCACCCTGGCGGTGAGTGGATACATGAGCGAGAACGGATTTTTGGTGGATGGCACCACCTCCCTGGCCCCCGGCAAGAAGATCACCCTGCGCAGCAGTTCCATCCGAGTGGAGGTCACCGTAACCGACATCGCAAAAGTATCCTGATAAACAAAAAGATCCGGCTCCTAAGGAACCGGTTCTTTTTTGTTTGCTTATTCGTGGACACTGCCTGCCACGATGGATCCGTCCCCATGGAACAGGGGCAGCTTCTCCAGATAGGTCAGATCCTCGCGCACCTGGGCATCACCCTCCGCCAGGATGGCCATACGGCCAACGATGTTTCCGCCGCCAGCAGCGACCAGCTTTTCCAGCGCCGCCAGGGATTCGCCCGTGGAGATCACGTCGTCCACGATCACAATCCGCTTGCCGTTCATCAGTTTGGCATCGTTTCCGTCCAGATACAACTTCTGCTCACCCTCGGTGGTAATGGAATTCACCGTCACGCCAAAAGTGTCCTGCATGTACAGCTTTTCCTTTTTGCGGGCAACGAAATACTTCTGATTGCCGGCCAGACGAGCCATCTCATGCACCAGCGGAATGCCCTTTGCCTCCGCTGTGATCATGTAATCGTATTCCGGCGCTCTGGCCAGAAGAGCCTCCGCACAGGCAGTGGTCAATTCCGGATCACCGAAAATGATGAATGCGCCAATGTAAAGATTTTCTGCGATCGGGCAGAGGGGAAGTTCCCGCTTCAGCCCGGCTATAGTCATTTCATACGCTTTCATACTGTCATCCTTCTTTCCTATTTTCAGCTTCTGAGAACTGCGCCGCACTCGGCTTCCAGACGCTTGAGAATCTTCTTGACGGCGCCGTCTGCTTCCTCATCGGTCAGGGTACGCTCGGCGGCACGGAGCATAGCGGCAAAGGACACGCTCTTCTTGCCCTCGCCGATCTGGGGACCGCGATAGATATCGAACAGACGGACGGATTCAAGCAGCGCACCGCCGGCCCGCTTCATGCAGGATTCCAGCTGTGCCACAGGAGTTTCCTCGTCGCACACGAAGGAGAAGTCCCGCTCCAGGGCAGGATATTTGGGCAGAGGCGTGTATTCCACCACCTCGATGCGTGCCTCAAACATGGCATCGAAATCCAGCTGTGCCACATAGGTAGGCGCGCCGATGCCGTAATTGGCGGCAACCTCGGGATGCACCTCACCGAAAATACCGATCTGCGCGCCGTTCACAGAAACGGTGGCGCAGCGGCCGGGATGGAATGCATTTTCCGTGGTGCAGGGAGTATATTCCGCGCCGGTGGTATGGCCGGCTGCCAGAAGTGCCTCGATATAGCCCTTCATCTGATAGAAGCCGGAGGCATCCTTAGCATCGCTGAGGTAGAAGCCGATCACCAGACGCTTCATCTCATCCGGCAATTCTTCCGCATTGTCATGGGGAATATAGATGCTGGCCATCTCAAACAGCTTTACATCCTTATTGCGGACAGCAAAGTTGTTGTGCAGCATCTCCAGCATGGAGGGGATGGCCGTGGTACGCATCACGGAGGTGTCCTCACCGAGAGGATTGGAGATCACCACGCTGACGCGGCGGGGATCGTCCTCGGCCATGCGGATCTTATCGTAATACTTGGGGCTGATGAAGGAGAAGGTCTCCGCCTCGCTCATGCCCATACCGCAAAGGGTATCCCGCAGAAGCACATCGTACTGCTGACGGGGGGTACGTCCGCCCTGGGTGGTGGTGCCGGACAGGGGGGTGGATTCGATCTTGGTATAGCCGTAAATACGGAGCACTTCCTCCGCGATATCGTTCACACAGCGGAGATCGTCACGGAAGGTGGGCACGGTGATCATGCCGTTTTCCACCTTGCACTCCAGCTTGGTGAGAACATCGGCCATGTACTCCTCGCTCAGATCCACGCCCAGGAAGCGGTTGATCCGATCGGTTTCCAGGGGCAGAGAGTAGGGCTCCGCCTTCGTGGGATACTGATCGATGGTGCCGTCCACGACCTCACCGGCGCCCAGCAGCTCAACCAGCTCACAAGCACGGTCCAGCGCAGGCATGGTGTTTTCCCGATCCAATCCCTTCTCAAAGCGGGAGGAGGATTCGGTACGCATACCCAGCTTCTTACCGGACACACGGACGCTGGGACCCTTGAACATAGCGCTCTCGAACACGACCGTTGCCGTGCCGTCGGTGATCTCGCTGTTCAAGCCGCCCATAACACCGGCCAATGCCACCGGCTTCTTCTCGTCGGCGATTACCAGCATGGTATTGTCCAGGGTATGAGGAATATTATCCAGAGATACGAATTCCTCACCCTCTTCCGCACAGCGGACGATGATGCGGCTTCCATCCAGGCAGGCATAGTCGAAGGCGTGCATAGGCTGGCCGTACTCCAGCATAACGTAGTTGGTGATATCTACGATGTTATTGATAGGACGCACACCGGCAGCGCGCAGACGCATCCGCAGCCACAACGGCGAGGGTTCGATCTTCACGTTCTTCACCACGCGGGCGCTGTATCGATAGCACAATTCCGGCTCATGGATCTCCACATTCAGATAGCGGTCGATGGAATCGCCATCGTTCTTGACAGAAGGCTTCTTCGGGGTGGGCAGTGTCCACGCACGGTCAAAGCTGACCGCGGATTCTCTTGCCAGGCCGATCATGGACAGGCAGTCGGGACGGTTGGAGGTGATCTCAAACTCCACCACCGTATCCTTCAGCATCAGCACGTCACGGATGTCCGCACCGATCTCGGCGTCGGCCATACCCACATCGTTCAGAATCAGAATACCGTCCTCGATGGCTCCGGGCATATCGTGGGTGGTCAGTCCCAATTCCGCAATGGAGCAAAGCATACCGTCGGAAGCCACGCCGCGCAGCTTGCCGGCCTTGATGGTCACACCGCCGGGCAATTTTGCAGGTGCCTTTGCCACGGGAACAACGGCGCCCTCAAACACGTTCTGCGCACCGGTAACGATCTGGCGCAAGGCATCCTCACCGCAGTCCAGCTGGCAGATCTGCAGATGATCGGAATTCTCATGCTTGGTGATGGAAACGATTTTTCCCACCACCACGTTCTCAATATCCTCAGCCAGGGTATCAAATCCCTCCACCTTGGATCCCGTAGCCGTCATACGGTCGCAATAGGCTTTGATATCAATATCGCTGACGTCGGTATAATCCGCCAGCCATTTCATAGAAAGTTTCATAGGTATCTCCTCCTTACCGATCAGAACTGAGACAGGAACCGCACATCGTTCTCATACAGATGGCGGATGTCGTCGATGTGGTACTTCAGCATGGTCACGCGCTCTACGCCCATACCGAAAGCAAATCCGCTGTACTCATCGGGATCGATGCCGCACATACGCAGCACGTTGGGATGCACCATACCGGCACCCAGAATCTCGATCCATCCCTCGCCCTTGCACAGACGGCATCCCTTACCGCCACAGGCGAAGCAGGATACGTCTACTTCCGCAGACGGCTCAGTGAACGGGAAGTGGTGAGGACGGAAACGAACCTTTGTCTCCTCGCCGAACATCTTCTTGGCGAACATCTCCAGCGTTCCCTTCAGATCGCCCATGGTCACGTTCTTATCCACAACCAGGCCTTCCATCTGATGGAACAGGGGGGAGTGGGTGGCATCCATGGCGTCGGAGCGGTACACGCGGCCGGGGGAGATAATGCAGATCGGCGGCTTACGCTTTTCCATGGTACGCGCCTGCACGGGGGATGTCTGAGAGCGAAGCAGGATATTGTCGGTGATATAGAAGGTATCCTGGGTATCCCGGGCGGGGTGATCCGGGGGGATATTCAGTGCCTGGAAGTTGTAGTAGTCATACTCCACCTCCGGGCCTTCCACGATATCGAATCCCATACCGATGAAGATCTCCTCCATATCCCGCTGTACCCGATCCAGAGGATGGATATGGCCCACCTCCGGCACCGTACCGGGAACGGTTACGTCCAGCTTCTCCGCAGCCAGGCGGGCGGCCAGAGCGGCTGTCTTCTGCTGCTGCGCACGGGCAGTCAGTTCATTCTCGATGGCCTCACGTACTTCGTTGGCAATTTGGCCGATCACAGGACGCTCCTCGGCGCTCAACTTGCCCATGCCGCGCAGAACGGCGGTCAATTCACCCTTTTTGCCCAGATAACGGATGCGAAGCGCTTCCAGATCCGCGTCCGGTGCGGCCAGGGCCGCCAGGGCTTCTTCTTTCATTTTCAGAAGTGTTTCCTTCATTATGATAAACTCCTTATTATGGATTTACAAAATCGAATCAGTCAACAGTCCGCTGGTGGAGATAGGTTCTCCGCCGGCGTACAGATGGGATGTATCGCCCACGGAAATCAGTCGGGCATGGGCGTAGGGAATATCGTCCAGATGCCGCTCCATAAACACAGTGGTAACGGACGAGGTAGGCATAAACAGCGTATGCCAGATGGCGGTGAGGGACAAATGCATAATGTGGGACAGCAGTGCATTGCCCAAACCCAGATGGCAGAACAGTGCGATGGTTTCGTGCTTTTCCTCCCAGCCGTCGGCGATGCGGTACACACTTCCCTCCCGGGTGTATCCGTGCTCGGCGAGAAGATCGTCCCAGCCGCGGCACACCAGATCGTACCGGGCCTGGATCCGTCCGTCCCGATAGAAGGGTGCATCCCGCCATCCATCCGCATCACTGATGCCTGGAACGTCTGCCCAGATCTGGGGCGGCATATTCCAGGCACACCGGACCTTTCTCTCAAACATCCGGATATTAAAAGCAAATTCTTCCTCTAAGGCAACGGGGAATTCCCGCAGCCATTCCAATTCCGTGGCTTCCATGCCGAGCCGCTCCAGGGTGGGAGCCGCCGTCTGTTTGGCACGCCCGAGGGGGGAAACATAGGCGTGGGTGATG
>JAZSCY010000159.1:0-5219 GCA_045530875.1 Eubacteriales bacterium | reverse complement strand
ACCGTCACAGACACGATATATTCGCCCTGGGCGGAGGGGGAGGTAACGATCTCCAAGTCCTCATAGTAATACACCGTATCGCTGCCATCGTGGAGACAGCTGGGTGCTTCCGCCTTTTCCATGGGAGCGCCCAATACGGATTCCACATCCATATGTGCTCCGGGCACCAGACGCACATCCTTGTACGTCAGGGCAAAAGGCTCCGCCGCCGGGGTGGTATCCGGTGCCGAATCGGATTCGCCGACGGTATCGGACACCACAGGATCCGTATCGTCGGGCACATCCGGCACATCCGGCACATCCGCCGGGGCGCAGGCGCCGAGAATCAGTGTGCTCAAAGCAAGCATAAGGATAAGTTTTTTCATACGTATTTCTCCAAAAATCAGATTATGGGGTAGCGGGATACAGAGAGGCATCGAAACTGTAGTAATCCTTTACACAGTTTTCGGAATACTCCCTCACTTCCCGATCGGTCAGCATAAAGGATTCCAGGGGATAATTCTTATAGTGAGGGCAGGTATCGAAGTGGTACCATCCGTCCCCGCAGTTCACCAGATTCCAGTAGTGGGGTTTTGCGGGATTGTCACGGCAGATCTCCAGATTCTCAATGCCAGCGGCATTCAGAAGGCTGCGGGACATGGCATAATACACGTAGCAGTCGCCCCGTCCCGTAGTGAATCCGGAATAGGCGGCGCGCTCCCAATGATCTTTTGCGGCATACGCCGTGTAGGAAACGTTGGCCTTCATCCAGTCATAGATAGCCCGTGCCATCTCACGCTGTGTCATGCCGGTGCGCAAAATCCGCTTCAGCACCTTATCCACATAGGGTTTCAGGGTGGTTTCCGTGATCTCAGAAACCGTCACCGATGCCTGCACGGCTGTTTCCGTGCCGAACGCATCCACCGCCGTATACGTGACCGTATACACGCCGGGAGCATGGCGATTCACCGACGAGGAATCGATTTGCACTTTCAGGGGATTGCCCGCATGATCCGTAGCGGACACGCCGGGGGTATAGGAAATCCATGCACCCACGTTGACGGAAATATCCTTCACGCCCAAAATAACGGGAGCAGGCAGTTTCTCCGGTTCCGCTACCGTATACCGGGCACGGATCCGGCTTACATTTCCCGCCGCATCGGTCAGAACCAGGGTAATGCCCCTCTGGCCGGGCACGGAGAAATTGGGCTCGCTGGCATACATCACCTCTACCTCAGAGGCATCCGTGACAGATTCCAGAAAATCCGTCGGTGCGGGGAATGTATCCGCATCGCTGGGCAGATACAAAGGCTTTGCCTGGGCCGTCGGCGGGGTTGTATCCTGCACACGCACCAGCAAAGCAAAGGCAAATCCGTCCACAAGCACAGTAGCGGATGTCTCTCCCGGACAGGATGTGTCTACTGCCCCGTCAAAGGTAGCCTTGGGTACCGCATTCTGCAAGGCAGTCAGGCAGGCATCCTCACCCGCCCCCGCTTCCAGATGCAGAACATCGGGGATATCATATACGTACAGAGTCGCTTCTTTCCGGCTTTCGTTGCCAAAGGCATCCCGCAGGCATACACTCACCGCATATTCGCCCGCCGATTCCACCCCATCGGGGAGAATCAGCTCCGCTTGATAGGAGGAATAATCCATCGCGTCCGTGAAAAAATCCTCCGCCCGGAAAGTATCTCCCACTTTTACGCCGTGGGATTTTGTTTCAAAGGAGGGCGGCGTCGTATCCTGCACCGTCAGCGTAGTCTCACGGGGAATTCCCAAAAAGGAGAATCGCACCGTGTGTGTGCCGATTTCGGAATATGCCACCTCCGTCAGATCGCTCTGGCAAAGCAGGGGTGCATAGGGGAACGTCAAAAAGTCCTCCCCCGTGGGCGTTTTCTCACCTGCCTCCACCACAATAGGAGTCAATCCGAATCCTATCGTAAGGCCGCAAGCCGCCAAAGCCAGCACCAGCACTCCTGCCAAGGCAAAGAGCAGGTACCGCCATTTGGGGATCACGGTTTTCTTCTGTGTATCCGTATTTGCTGTCATCGTTTCAGAGACTCCCATTCCTTGCCGCTCAGATCCGGAATATCGTCTCCGCAGCTCAATATCTTGCCGTTTCCGTCGATGGCGTAGGATCCGCGCACACCGCAGGCGATGTGCCGTACACGCACCCATTCATCCACCGCCGAAGCGGATTTTGTGGCCTCCGAGCCGGCGTACATAACGCGGCCCACGCTGTTCTGGGCGATCAGGTGTCCGTTGGACAAGCTTACCCGGACGATATCGCTCCAGGTGCGGCAGGCAAGGGCATCCAGGGACATATTGCCCTCCACCGCTACCGTACTGCCGCGGAACAGAAGGGCGGTGGAATAATCTCCAGCGGCCACCGCGACCACGTCCGTATACTGACTGACCGCGCACTGGCCGGACCGATTGGATCCACACACCAGCACCGTTCCATCGGAGGTAAGGCCAACAGAATGACGGTCACCCGCTGCCACGTCGATGACGTTGCGCCACTGGGATACATCACACTGGCCGTCGGTATTGTCACCGTAGGCACGGACGGTACCGTCTGCCAGAAGGATCAGCGAATGACGCTCACCGATGGCCACATCGATCACGCTACTGACTCCGTCGCACTCTCCCTGCCCATGGGTATCCTCGCCGAAGAAGCGGACCGTGCCGTCTTTTTGCAGAACCAGCACGCCATCGCCGCCGCAAGCCACGGACAGCGCATTGCCGCACAATTCTCCCAGGGTAGAATGGATCGCTCGATTTTCTGAGGTGATGGCAACCACATCCTCCTCCGCCGCCAGGGGCGAGGCGAGGAACACCATCTTATCCTCCGCGCTCATATAGGGGAAAAACTTATCGTAATAGCGGCGCACCATCACAGAGGTGGCATGGGGATAGGCGGCCTCAAACACGCTGGTATCTCCCGTAATGCTGGCCACCGCAAAGGCGTTTTCATACTGGCCCTTATCCAGCAACTCCCGCTCGATACCCTGGCACACCTCGCCCACACGGCTGGTGTCCTGCAGGTAGCCGATGTACGCCACGGCCTTTTCGTGCTCCGTCTCCTCCAGATAGGCGGCGATGGTGTCATACAGCACCGTATCCGCATAGGCACGGCCCGCCTCCCCGGTCATTTTCAGAGCCAGGGCACAGGCGGCATCTCTCTCGCCACCCGCCCGTTTGGCCTCCACCATCTTCTCAAGCACCCGATTGCGCAAACTTTCATCCTGGGTGCTGAGGGCATACGGCGTGCAATTCTCATCCGATTCATTCAGATAGCGCTCGGCCGCCGCCCGGTATAAAGGCTCGTAATCCGGATACTCCCGGCACTTTTCATAAGAAGCAGCGCTGTCGAAATCGCCGATTTCGCAATAGTAGGCCACCGCGCTGTCCAGAATCTC
Source organism: Eubacteriales bacterium (assembly GCA_045530875.1). GTDB lineage: Bacteria > Bacillota > Clostridia > Oscillospirales > CAG-272 > SIG701. Next base: position 1,818 of record JAZSCY010000159.1, on the reverse strand, counting down.
CTCGTAAAGGAGCCCCTGATTCTTGTTCACACTGTATCCGAGAGCCTCGTTGTACCGATGCTCCTCCAGATATTTCCGCGTGATCTCCAAGCGCTGGGCCGGCAGTGTCTCATTCGTATACTGCTGTGTATAATTGCGGATGGCAATAATGCCACCCACCAGGAGAATCAGTGCCGCCGCATAGGGCAAGGCACGCAAAGCACCGTAATACACCTGCAGAAGGCGCAAAGCACCGGTGCGGGATTTTTTGCCCGCCAGCTGAGATGCGTGGGTTTTCTTCATACCGCAGGCAGAGCAGACGGCGCCGCTGCACACCGCACCGCAGGAGCAAAGCCACATGGGATCCTGCTTCATATGGGGAACGAACACGCAGCGCTTGCCAAAACGGCGGCGCAGAAGAGCAAACTCCTGCTCACTCATATGATTCTCCAGCATATCCTGCTGGGGCATCATGGTATAATCCTCCACGGAGAACTCCTGAGTTTTGCCGCTGGCGTAGGTCAGGAATCCGATATACGCCTCAATACCGCAAATATCCTGATAGGGGAGCACCACGGTTTTGGAGCCGAGCGTCGTTTCCCCGGGGGCACAGTAAATGTTGGAGAAATTCAGAACGATGTATCCGTTATCCGCACCGATCACGTTGCCGTCCCGATCCAGATAGCGGGCGTAGATGACCATTCCGGCCACCGCTTCCCGGCCACGGTTCTGCATGCGCAGCTTCATGACCTTCTTCTGCAACTTCAGATCCAGAAAGAATTCCGCGTTGACAATATGTACGGGACAGGCGGCCAGATAGGGGCGGTTTTTGCTTTTTGCCAAAAATACACGTCCGGGATGCCGGTTCTTTTGCTGCACAGTCTTCATGAACCGCTCCTTTCCATGTACGTCAGCGGGATCTCATCAATGGGGTGATCGGTGGGCAGATAGTTCTCGATCAGGCTGTCCTGGAAATGCCACCACTCGGAATTGATGTAGGTGAATCCGCACCGGGTCATGATCTCCGTCATGTAGTCCACGTTTTTTCTCTGGGTGGACGTCATATTAGCCCAGCGGCTGGCTGCATCCGTAAAGGTATGCATAGCCGTAGGCATATCCAATTCCACCCCGTTTTTATCCATGAGCGTCATATCCACCGCCACGCCGCGGTCATGGATGCCGCCCATGCCGATGGAGGGATCCGCCACCCATTTGTGGACGCGGATCACGTCAAACCATCTCTGCTGGACACTGGTGGGACGGTAGGCGTCGTAGATGACGATGGTGAAGCCGTCCTTTTCAAACATTTCGGCAGCTTTCAGAAGCTTCTGCAGCGTATCGTACTGCAAAAGACAGAGGTTGCGGTTGTAGAAGGGTTCTCCGATGGAGGTGCCGCTGGTGGCCAGCTTCATTTTGATCTCCAGCGCATCGGTATACAGGCGCACGTCCACCAGATGGGAGGAAGCGGGCACCAGCGTTCCGTCGGACAGCGGAGCCATACCGCTCTCCTCGGGAAGAAAGGCGTAATAGTTGTCCCAGATGCCGCTGTACATACCGCCCGACGTGCAGTATCCGAGGAAGATGCCCTTTTTCTTCACCTGCCAGACGGAATCACTGCTGTATGCCACTTCCACCTCATCGCCGCGGACGAGGGAGGTGACGATACGGCTGGACAGCGTGGGCGCGATATACACGTCGATTTTATCCGCTTCCACGGAAGCGGTGTGATAAACCTCTTCCCCGTCGGAGGAGGGCGTATTCTGGGAAGCGGAGCTGCCGGCCTGCGGTGTAAGAAGCGAGGCGGGATCTACCGTTTCGGCATTTTCATTCTCTCCGTGC
>JAZSCY010000354.1:0-2921 GCA_045530875.1 Eubacteriales bacterium | reverse complement strand
GACTTCCGTCCGGAATGGCTGTCCATTCATCAAAATTGCGATAAGCTTCTTCTAAACAAGCGTATCCCTCCTCTTTTCTATCGAGACGGAAGAGCTGATCTGCTTTATAAGTAAGCATAATTGCATAAAATCCCTGCCATGCGGGCGGGATGGTGCCGTTTTCACCGAAGGATTTCATCAGCCCCATACGGTACTCTATCCACATCAGTTCTTTTTCGGGGCTGTTCCAGTTACCGGCATTGTCAAACAAAAGATGGCAGAACAACTCCAGCTTGTTGGCACCTTTCCGCATGCGGCAATCGTCATATGCTCCCTTCTCCAAATACCGTGCGGCCAGAATCTCGCCCCGGTAGGTTTTATAATCCTCCGCGCACATTTTGGACCATTTTTCCCAATCCTCGCCATTTCCGTGCGTACACATCAATCGGATGGCGGCTTCGCGATATGTCTGCACGGTACATTCGGCCATGATCTTCTCGCAAAGGGAACGCAAGAGCGGCAAATTTTCCTCGCGGACTTTTTTATCTGACCAATTTATGATCCAGCACATTTCGTGAGCGATATCGTAATTCTTCGGATATTTGGCGATGTATTCTTTGCCCAGTCTCAGCCGTTCTGCCATATCATCCTCCGGCAGTTCTTCCCGAATCTGACGAAAAAACTTCTCCACATCCGCTTTCTTGGACGCATCGTCGTATTCAAAAAGTGCATCGATCGTGGTTTCAAACAAATTGGCCAAAACCGGCAGTTGAGAAATATCCGGCGCGGTGCGATCACACTCCCACTGGGACACCGCGTTGGCCGTAATGCCCAGGGAATCCGCCAGCTGCTCCTGTGTCATGTCGCGCTCACGGCGTAGTTTTTTAATGGTTGTTCCGATAGACATTCTATCTGCCTCCAAAAATATTCAAAAGCGCTTTTGTTATTCTATTATAGCATATTTCCGGGCGGTTTCCACACAGCAGATGCACATATTCTATGAAGCAGCGCTGTGTTTTTGATAGCAAATCCATTGAAGTACCACACCCCTCTGTTCATTTCTCCGATTTTGTGGTATAATGGGCATAGATCCCATGACAGGAGGTGCCATCATGACAAAAAAGAAACTGCAGGAAGCCATCGACCGGATCCAACGCATGGAGAAGATTTTCGATACGCTCCAGGCTGGGGCAATCTCCGATCCTCCGGTTCTGGATGAGGCCCTTTTGAAAATCCTGCTGGATTATTACACAAGCGGCCAATGGCGGAAGGACTACGAATTGGACGAAAAAGGATATCTCCCACCGGATGTCAAGCGAGGCGTTCTGTCAGAAGATGGCGTGTACAATTTCCTGGAGAATATAGGACACCAAAATCCCAACCTTGACGTGGAATCCTGATCACTGTATTCTGACAGTACGGATCACGGCAAGCTGAACTTATCCCCGCTGTTTTATTTAAACGGCGGGGTGTTTTCTTCCCTCATTTGCCAAAATGATACATCCGCCCATCTGCATAACGGCGCACCCATACAGGCAATACTGACTGTACAACTACGGTACGGGGGCGAGCGGATGTATTATAACAAGGTGGAAATATGCGGTGTCAACACAGCAAAACTGGCTACACTGACCAGCGAGGAAAAACACGATCTGCTCGTCCGGACAAAGGCCGGTGACATGGCCGCCCGCCAAAAACTAATCGACGGGAATCTGCGGTTGGTTCTGAGCATCATTCAGCGGTTCACCAATCGGCGGGAGAATCTGGACGATCTGTTTCAGGTGGGGTGCATCGGGCTGATCAAGGCAGTGGACAATTTCAATCTGGATCTGGACGTAAAATTCTCCACCTATGCGGTGCCCATGATCATCGGCGAGGTGCGGCGGTATCTGCGGGACAACAACACGATCCGCGTCAGCCGTTCCGTGCGGGATCTGGCCTACCGGGCACTCCAGGCTCGGGAAAAATTATCCAAAAGCATGGCGGCAGAGCCAACCATGAAGCAGATCGCCGCTGAATTGGGGGAGAAGGAAGAAAATATTCTCCATGCGATCGAGGCCATTGTGGAGCCGGTATCTCTGTACGAGCCGGTATACAACGACGGCGGGGATTCCATTTATATCATGGATCAGATCAGCGATGCGGGGGCGTCGGATGAGGCGTGGCTGGAAAACATCGCTCTGAAGGAAGCCATGAAGCGGCTGAACGAGCGAGAGAAGAAGATCATCCACCTGCGGTTCTTCAACGGAAAGACGCAGATGGAGATTGCAGAGGAGATCGGCATTTCCCAGGCGCAGGTATCCCGTTTGGAGAAGGGTGCGCTGGAACGGATCCGCAAACAGATGTAACAAAAGGGAGAACCGAACGGGTTCTCCCTCTTTTCAATTATTTTCTCAGGCGCTTGTCCGAGCGCAGGGACCATTTGGTACCGATGGTCTGGAAAATCTGCACCATGAGCACCAACAGCACCACGGCCAGAAGCATAACCAGATACTTATACCGATGGTAGCCGTAGTTGATGGCAATCTTACCCAGGCCGCCGCCGCCGAGCACACCGCTCATGGCAGAATAGCCGAGGATGGTAGTCAAGGCGATCGCCGCATTGGAAATCAGGGAGGGGATGCTCTCGGGAAGCATGACCTTCACCACGATCTGCAAGGGGGATGCGCCCATGCTCTGGGCCGCTTCAATGATATTGGGATCGATTTCCCGGAGGCTTCCCTCCACCAGTCGGGCCACAAAGGGGAATGCGGCAATCACAAGAGGAACGATGGATGCCACAGTACCCACCACCGTACCGACGATGGCGCGAGTCAGAGGGAACACCAGGATCATCATAATAAGGAACGGCACAGAACGGAGCAAATTGATCACCACGTTCAAAGTCTGCATCAGCCATTTCGGCAGCGGGAGTACCCCGTCCTTTTCGCCCACCACAAGGA
>JAZSCY010000014.1:0-11360 GCA_045530875.1 Eubacteriales bacterium | reverse complement strand
CTTCGCCTCGTTTTCACCCTTGATGGCTTCGGAGTTGGACTTGGATACGTTAATACGCATATCGCGGTCAGCCTCAGCGGAACCGATGGCACCGTTACGGTCAGCCTCTGCCACGGAGATTTTTGCGTCGTTGATGGCCTTAGCAGCCGCTTCCTTACCGAGAGCCACGATGTAGCCGCTCTCGTCGGTGATGTCGGTTACGTTTACGTTGATCAGACGGAGACCGATCTTCTTCAGTTCGGTTTCCACGTTGCCAGATACGGCATCCAGGAACTTGTCACGGTCGGTGTTGATTTCCTCGATATCCATGGTGGCGATGATCAGACTCATCTGACCGAAGATGATATCCTCGGCGATCTGCTTGATCTCGTCCAGTTTCATACCGAGCAGACGCTCAGCGGCGTTCTGCATCACACCCACCTCGGTGGAGATACCGACGGTGAAACGGGAGGGAACATCTACACGGATGTTCTGACGGGACAGAGCACCCCGCAGATCCACAGACAGAGACATGGGCGTCAGATCGAGGAACTCGTACGCCTGCACGATGGGCCAGATGAAGGCCGCGCCGCCGTGGATACATTTTGCGGAACGGTTGGTTCCGTCGGAACCGGTGCCGACCTTACCGTAGATAACCAGGATCTTATCGGAAGGGCAGCGCTTGTAGCGAGACAGAATCAGCGTGACGGTGGTCAGAAGCAAGAGAGCAACGACGCACACAAGCACGAGAATCATGGCACCGCTGTCCGGTGTGGCGCTCAAAAGATAGTTTGCAGCAGTATGAAACATCATATTGTTTCTCCTTTAAAAAATATTTTGCAAATCACATACGTGATGAACAACAAAGTTATCGTTCCAGGCAGTCCCGTTCCAATGCGTGAAGAAAACCGGTTGCATTATAGATGCGGTAGTTGCCGATTTTTTCGCCTGTGTCGGCGAGAAGCGGCCTGCTTGTGTTTGAAGCAGTGTAAATGTTTTTTGGAATGGGTAAGACAATCAGAATTTTCTCTCCATCCGACTCAAAAGCGAAATCAATGCGGGAGTTCAGGTGGAGAAGGGGAACACGGAACAGATAGAATGTATGCTGGCACATCCCCTCTCCTTTGTCGGTAAAAACAATGGGCGAGTTGGGAAATACGCCGGCGACAAACTTGCAATCGTAGTGCTTTCCGGATTTTGTGAGGGAAAAGTCGATTCCGGATTGCTGAGAGAACAGGGACGCACATGGGTGCCGTGGAGGAGACAATTCCAACCCATCCCTCTTGCAGATGGCGGTAAGCTCTTTGACGAATTTTTGCCGCTTCATACAAGCTCGGAGATAGTGGAAAGCCACCCAAACGATCACAACGGAAACGATGACGGCACAAAGAATTGCCAGCCATAAAAATACGTTATAATTCTTTGCTAAATTGATGATCGTTATGATAAACGGGTAAAACCATGGGAGAACCATGGAGACGGCTCCATATATCAGTGCCATGAGAAGCACCGCTTTTACCGTTTGGGGCTTCTCATGCGACGCGGCGGTGGTCTGATTCCGGATTTTCATATCGTGCCATTTTCTTCTTGCCGAGACGTGGGCATACAGTGCTGCCGCAAAGAACAACGGAAGTAGAACGAGCAGGGAATACAACTTGTTTTGGGTTGGTGTCCATACGCTGTCACGCCAAAGAGTATCGCCAACACATCCGTAAATAAAGGATACGGGAAGAAGCAGAGAAAACAGTGAATGAACGAGGTATTCCAGATAGAATTCCCCGGACGTCAGCACGTAGCGCACATCGGCGAGGATGCCCCCTGTTGTGGCGGCGGACATATACGCCGCTTGTGCGGTTTTGTTATGAACCCGGAAAGTGTATATTGTGGATTGATAGATCAGCACAAGGAGAATCAGATCACAGACGGAAGGGTGTCCGTATGTAAAATATCCCTCATCAAACATATTGGATCGAAACAGAATTTGGGATAGCTTTACAATTCCCGCGAAAACGGCAAATTGCAAAACCGACTGTGCCAATACCGTGCCGATAGGTGTGCGTTTGTCGTTACTCATAGATAAACTCCCAACTTTATCGTTCCAGGCAGTCCCGTTCCAGCATGCCGAGGAAGCCACTTCCGTTGAAGAGACGGTAATCGCCCACACGGTCCCCCACGTCCAGATCGGCGGCGTGGTTTTTGGATACGGAGCGGATAAATTTCGGGACGGGAGAGATCACGATCAGCTTTTCTCCCTCTCCCTCGAAATCGTAGGTGAAAGGAATGTCGATGTTGAACAGCTCCATCCCGCGCAGATTGAGGGAGGAGTGCTTGATGCCGCTTCCATCCGGCCCGAAGTACATGGTGCGGTAGCGGAGAGGATCCGCCATGAGCCGTACACTGTAGGTTTTATCCCGCACACGGACGGTGAAATTGGCCCGGCGGGAAGGGAAGAACAACGACAGGCGTGCTCGACCGATGGGGGAAAGATGGAAATGGGATTTCCGATCCCGGGCCATCGCCATCAAATCCTTGATGAACCGCCGACGGATCCGCCATGCCCGCACGTACAGAAAAACCGTCAGTGCGATGCATCCGGCAAGGATCAGATAGCGGAATCCCCATACCACCTGCGCCAGCAGGTACAAGGTGGAATGGATCAGCGGAAGGAACACGGGCAGCAGCATAAATCCGAAGAAATAGACTGCCAGAATAAACAGGAGATCTTTCATAAACCGGATCACCGGGGGCGTTTTTTGCCAGAAGCGTTTTTGGGGCGTTTCCCACACGATCTCCGCATTGCGGTGACCGTATATATTTATAACGGTCAAAAGCGGGAAAAATAACAGAATCTGACAAAGTTTTGCCAAAAGGGGATGCATGGGAAGAAGGGTGAACAGACCGCCGTCACACCATCCGGTAGGAAGGATGGCTGTGAGTGCGAGGATCACTCCGATTTCCACCCGAAATTCCTCCGTGTGCACAAACCAGTGCAGGGGGGCATCCTCGTCGGTGGGATGCTGCTTTTTCAAAACCGCATCGTGTATGGCAAAGAGCCGGGATACGGAGAAAAACGTGGTGGGAAGAATCAGTATATGCACAAGGGAGGGAAGCCATGCGGGAATATCCTGGAAAAAGGTGCCGATGGCGTCCTCCAGCAGGGAGAACCGTCCCAGTGCCGCCTCGTAGCTGAGATGATATATGAGAAGGAAGAAAGCATACAGTCCGAGGGATCGGCCGATGCGTTTCAGACGGTAGGGAGTGATGATTTGTTGCATGATGTATTACATATCCCGCTCAAAGGACAGATACCGGGTTCCCTGGAAGGAGAGTCGGCCGGTGTCGCCCTCCACGAGCATACCGAATTCGTGACCGCTGAGGGATAACTCCATCCGGTCACCGCTTTCCACTTCAAAGGTGACGTGATAATGGGTGCTGTGGTGCATGCCGCCTTGACCGTGGTGATGGTGATGATGGCTGCTTCGCTTGGCAACCACTTTTGCCGGCACTGTCAGCCGGGGCGAGGCGTTGTTTTTGAACCATTCTCCGATACTGCGGATCAGGATGGTGAAAAACGCGGCAAAGAATAGGATAAAGAATAATCCGAATAAGATTTCCATAGGTGTGCTCCGTTACTTTACCACAGAATGCTGCCGGAGGTGCGGGGGAGTTTTTGTGCATCTCCCAGCACTTCTTTTTCATTTTGGCAAGTGACTAAATTGGTGAATGTGTTTCCGTCCAGGATCAATACATCCTCATAATACTGGCCGCCGTTGAATTCACGGATGTTGGACGGACGTTTTCCCCGCACGTCGTAGGAGGAACTGATAACCTCCAGCGGCTTGGGATAGAACAGCCACACCGGATCGGCATCGGGGGCACATTTGTCTGCATGGCGGCGGAAATCCATGCCGAACCATTTCCGCTTGAAGCTTAACTGCAATCGTGCAAATCCCTGTACGCCGGGAAGGAGAATGGTGCGGGCGGTGTACCAGTAGTTGGCATCCGGCAGAGCAAAGGTGGTGCATCGCCGGCAAACTTCTACGAAGCGAACGGCATACTGCTTTCCGCTTTTGGCGGTGATCAGAAAATCCGCACGGTGGGGAAGGGAGAAAAACAGCCAGAGAGGGTGCAGGCCGCGAAAGGGGAGATGCATCCGTTTCAGACGCACCCAGAACAGAATCCGTTTCCAGATGAACCGGATGTAATCCAATAGGATGAGCATGGCCCAAACGGCCAATATGAAATACAGAAGCCAAAGATACGCTTTTAAGTAAATAGCGGCAACCATAATGTCATCCTCCCCGAAGGATTACTTCACCACAGGCTCCACAACCAGAAGTCCGGAATCGTCGGTGGCCACAACGCGTACTGCCTCACCGGTGACCAGCTTCCGTTCGGCAGTGGTCACGGCATCCGCCTCCAGAAAACGCTCCTGCAGGGTCAGGGTGATCTTGCCGCTGCCCTGGGTGTGGGGCGGGATCGGGATGTACACGCGGCCGGTCTTGCCGATGGCGTGGCTCAGGCTGATGTTGCCGTTGGACTGCAGTTTCATGGCAGCCCGCATCAGATAAGCGATGGCAAACAAAGCGGCCACACCGCACACAGCGGAGATGAGAATCGTAAGGGGACGGTTTACGCCCGACGCGTACAGAGCCAAACCGCTCCAACCGCCTACGGTGAGCATAGCCATGATGCCGCGGATGGAGAAGAGCGCCAGACCGTCGGATCCGCCGTCACCGGGGGTATCTGCCATGCCGTTGTCGGTGAGATCCAATCCGTCGTCTCCGTCGTTCATACCGATCATCAGAAGGATCGTCTGCACGATCAGAACGAGGGTTGAGGGGATGGCAATAAAGGCGTAGACGCGGGCAAATGTGTCAAGACTGTTCCACCACTGAATCATAATAAACCTCCTGAAAATCGGTGAAAATTATCGGTCGCGCAGGCCGTGCACCAAGGCATCCGCCCGCAATTTCAAAATGTTGGCGTAATAGGATGTGAGGATGATCTCAAGAGCCCGGTTCAAACGCCGGCGGGCACCACCCAAAGTTTCCACGTAATCGGCGGTGTAGGTGTCGATCATCTTCGTCAGGGATTCCTGGGGCATACCGCCGCTTTCCGTGGTGAGCCGGTCGATCATGCGGCAGATGTAGTCATACAGCCGGGACTCGGGGATGATGTCGTCCTCCCGACATCCCGGATCGCCGTTCACATAGGTGAGCAGGAAGGAGATGTCGCTGAGCTGCATGGTGGCACGCATCATGTTGATGATCAGAATCCGTGCCAGCTGATCCTTGTTATACATTTTGTTGACGGGATTTACCACCCACCCCCGCTTCAGCCAGTTCTGCAGGGTAGTTCCGTCCACACCGGCGATCTCACGGATCTGTGCCAGCATGATGCCTTCGGTGATATAGAAAATCTTATCCAGAAATTCTATACCGGTGGCGCCGCCCATCTTTTTCCGATCGAGAATCGTTCCCGGGATCCGAGTCAATTCAATTCCAAAATCCATATAAAAACCTCCGTGCCGTCCGCAGACGGCGGTTGCGATAATATACTTACATACACAGTATATCATGCAGTCAGGTGATTGTCAATGGGTTTCCGAAGAATTTTCGATGAGAAAAAAATATGGACGCTGCCGCATCCTTGGGATCTTTGTGAGTATAGTATAGCACACGTTCAAATGATTGTCAAGTGGTTTCGTGTGATTTTTGTAAAATTTTTTATATGTGTACTTTTTTCCTTTGCGCTATTCCCTTTGGGAGAAGAGTGTGCTATAATATATTATGTATGCAGTTCTATACGGTATGAAAAAAGGAATTCAGATATATGTGCGGATTTGCAGGATTTACCGGCCCTCTGCCCGACAGAGCGGCGATCATTAAAAAAATGGCGGATCGGATCATCCACCGCGGCCCGGATATGGAAGGATACCATATCGGCGTGGCCGAGGATGATGTGACCTTGGGCTTCCGCCGTCTCAGTATCATCGATCTGGCGGACGGTGCCCAGCCTATGTATAATGAAGACAACTCCATGGTCATGGTGTTCAATGGGGAGATCTATAACTTTGCCCAGCTGCGAAAAGATCTCATCGCCCGGGGTCACGTGTTCCGTACCCGGTGCGATACGGAAGTCATCCTCCACGGCTACGAGGAGTTCGGGGAGAGAATCGTTCCCATGCTGCGGGGCATGTTTGCCTTTGTGATCTGGGATGAAAGTAAGCGCACTTTGTTTGGTGCCCGGGACTATTTCGGTATCAAGCCTTTCTATTATTCTGTATTGCAGGACGGCCATCTGCTCTTTGGCTCGGAGATCAAGAGTTTTCTGGAGCATCCCGGATTCCGTCGGGAGGTGAATCCCGATGCCCTCCGGCCGTATCTGACCTTCCAATATTCCTCCATGGCGGAAACTTTTTTCCGCGGCACATATAAGCTGCCCCCTGCCCACACCTTTACCTTCCGGGATGGCAATATGGAGATCCGCCGGTATTGGGATGTGGATTTCACGAAGAAAACCACCGCCTCCTTTGACGATATGGCAGACGCTATCGACGCGGCAGTTCGGGAATCGGTAGCTGCCCACCGGATCAGCGATGTGCCCCTGGGTGCTTTTCTCTCCGGCGGCGTGGATTCCAGCTATATCACCGCGGCACTGATGCCGGAGAACACGTTCTCTGTAGGCTTTGGCGAGAAGAAGTTTGACGAAACCACCGAAGCGAAAGAACTGTCCGATATTCTGGGTATCCGCAATTTCCGGCGGGAACTGACGGCGGAGCAGTGCTTTGATGCTTTTGCGGACATCCAGTATCATATGGATGAGCCCCAGTCCAATCCGTCCTCCGTGCCGCTGTGGTTCCTCTCTGCTTTGGCAAGAGAGCAGGTTACCGTAGTTCTTTCCGGCGAGGGTGCCGATGAGATCTACGGCGGATATGAATGGTACGACGAAACCCCGCTGATGCGGAAATATAAAAAGATTCCCGCCCCCCTGCGTCGGATGGCTGCGTCCGTCAGCGCCGGTATGCCTTATTTCAAGGGACACGATTTCATTATCAAAGGAAGCGGCCGCCCCGAGGATTATTTCATCGGACAGGCTATGGTGTGGGGGGAGAAGGATGCTCTTGCCATCCTGAAGCCCAAATACAAGGCCGGCCCCTCCGTGAGAGATATCACCGCCCCCATTTATGACCGCGTCCAGGGGCTGAGTGAGTTGGAAAAGAAGCAGTATCTGGATCTGAATCTGTGGCTGCCGGGGGATATTCTCCTCAAGGCGGACAAGATGAGCATGGCCCACTCCCTGGAGTTGCGGGTGCCTTATCTGGATCGGGATATTATGGCCCAGGCCCAGAGTTTGCCCGCTCATTATAAGATCGACGGCGTGAACACCAAGCACGTGCTTCGTGTGGCCGCCAATAAAACCTTGCCCGATGCGTGGGCCAACCGGACGAAGAAGGGATTCCCCGTGCCGATCCGCAACTGGCTCAGAGAGGATCGCTACTATAATTTGGTGAAGGAATCCTTTACTTCCGACGCGGCGGCAGAGTATTTCGATACCGAGTCCCTGCTTCGCCTTTTGGACGAGCATCGGAGCGGCGTCAATAACGGCCGCAAAATCTGGACCGTTTACACCTTCCTGACCTGGCATAAAGTATTTTTCGGAATCTGATTGAGGAAAAGAACATGACTGAGAAGATTGTCCCGGTGCTCCTTGGCGCCGATCTGAACTGTTATAACGTGGCCCGTGCTTTCCATGAGCAGTATGGTGTGATTTCCTACGCTTTTGGCCGATATGCGGTGTCTGCCACCAAATATTCCCGCATTATCCGCTTCACCGCTGTGCCCGAGATGGATCGGGATGAGGTGATGCTGAATACATTGACGGCGTTTGCCGAAAATCATCCCGAGGAAAAACTGATCCTGTTCGGCTGTACCGACGATTACGCCGCTATGATCATCCGCAACAGGGATAAGTTGCCCCGGTATCTGTGCGCCTGCCCGAATGAATCGTTTTTGGATTCCGTGTCCCGTAAGGCGGAATTTTACGAGATCTGCGAAAAGTACGGCATCCCCTATCCGAAAACGGTGGTGCTGACCGGCAAGACCGACGCGTCCGAACTTTCCGCCGATGTGCTGGGATTCGATTATCCCATCGTGATCAAGCCCTCCTCCAGCGTAGTGTACTGGAAGCATCCCTTTGACGGGATGAAGAAGGTGTACATCGCCAAATCCCCGGAGGATGCGGCCGCTATCATCGCCGAGATCTACGGCTCCGGCTACGATGAGCGGATGATTTTGCAGGAGTTCATCCCCGGCGGCGACGCCCATATGCGGGTGCTGACCGCGTTCTCCGATAAAAAGGGACGGGTACGCGCCATGTGTCTCGGCCACACCATGATCGAGGAGCATACCCCAAAAGGATTGGGCAATCATGCCGCTATCGTTACTGAGCCTGTGTCGAATCTGCCCTTTGCGGACAAGATCCGGGCGATGTTGGAGGACATGGGCTACACCGGCTTCTCCAACTTCGATATCAAGTATACCGGCGAGGGAGAGGACTACCGGGTATTCGAGATCAATCTCCGGCAGGGACGGAGCAACTTCTACGTCACCTCTGCGGGATTGAATATTGCCCGTCTGGCGGCCGAGGTGTATGAATCCGAGGGCGAGGATTGCCTGATGTGCGAAAACGTGCATTTCTGGCATCATGTTCCCCGCCATGTTGCATATACATACACGGAGGATGCCTCGCTTGTGAAAACCGCACGGAATCTGGCTCGCCGCGGAAAGCACACCTCCTCCCTGTGGTATGGACCCGATCTGCGCTTCAATCCTCTGCGGCTGATCTGCGTGGTGGAGGTTCTGCGCCGGCAGGGCAAGAAATTCAAAAAATACTATCCCACACAAAAATAACGAAACCAAACGGGGGCTATTATGCATTCACCGCATCTTTTGGGCGTTCTCGGCGGGCTTGGCCCGATGGCGAGCGCGTATTTCTATGAGATGATCACCGCCCATACCAAGGCACAGCGGGATCAGGATCATATCGACATCATTCTGTCCAGCCGCGCGTCCACGCCGGATCGGACGGATTTCATCCTCGGCCGAAGCACCGACAGCCCTCTGCCTGCCATGATTGAAGATGCAAAAGCGCTGGAGGCTTTTGGGGCCCGCGCCATTGTGATTCCCTGCAATACGGCCCATTATTTTATTGACCAGGTGCGGGCATCCGTCACCGTGCCCGTGCCCAGCATCATCCGGGAAACCGCCCATTTCGTCCGCACGTGCGGGCATAAGAAGGCGGGCATTCTGGCCACCGAGGGAACGATCGCCTCGGGTGCGTATCAGAGCGCTCTGGAGCGGGAGGGGATCGGCTATGCTGTGCCCGATAAGGCTTGTCAGGAAACGCTGACACGCATCATTTACGACTATGTGAAGCGGGGATTGAGAAGCGATCCCGCCCTGCTGTACGAAGCAGCCCACTCTTTGAGAGAGCAGGGATGCGACTGTATGATCCTCGGCTGTACGGAGTTGTCCGTGGCGGCCCGGGAGATCCCCGAGGAGGAGATGTTCATCGACTCCCTGCAGGTGCTGGCTTGTCGTGCCATCACCATGTGCGGCAGTGAAACCCAGGGTTTTCGGGCGGAGTTTTCTCTCATGGATCCCGAGATGCAGATCTGACTGAATGGAAAGGAGGCGCACCATGCGCCTGTGTGAATTGTTTGCCCGCGCGGATGTACTGGGATCCATACCGGTGCCCCAGGCGGACATACAGCGTATTGAATACGATTCCCGGCGGGCGGAGGCGGGATGTCTTTTCGTTTGCCTGATCGGTGCCCGCTCCGACGGACATAATTATGCACGGTCCGCGTACGATCAGGGATGCCGCGCGTTCCTGGTCAGCCGTGAGGTGGATCTGCCTCCGGATGCAGTAATCATCCGCGTGGAGGATACAAGACAGACGCTGGCGGTGATCAGTGCGGAGTTTTACGGACGTCCGGCGGATCGGCTGCACATTATCGGCATCACTGGCACCAAGGGAAAGACGACCACCGCGCTGATGGTGTCGGCCATTCTGAACGGTGCGGGGAAAAAGTGTGCCTATATCGGCTCCAACGGCGTGATCATCGGCGATTGCCATCTGGAGACGGTGAATACCACCCCGGAGAGCCGGGAGCTTCATATGTATTTTGATCAGATGGTGCGGGCAGGGATGGAATACGCCGTGCTGGAGGTGTCCTCCCAGGCCCTGGCTCACAGCCGGGTGTACGGGATTCCCTTTGAGGTGGGCGTGTTTACCAATCTGTCCCCCGATCACATCAGCGATGTGGAGCATCCCAATTTTGAGCATTATGCTGCCTCCAAAGCGAGACTGTTCTCTGAATACGGTATCCGGCACGCTGTCTATAACGCCGATGACGCCATGTGGCCGTCCATTTTGGGCGAGTGCGATGCCGAGCGGATTTCCTTCGGCGTGGGCAAAGCGGATCTGGCGGCAAGAGATATCGAGAATTACCGGGACGATACCACGTTGGGCGTCCGCTTCGATTGCGTGACGGAGGCAGGAAGTACCCCCGTGTCCGTGTTGTCCCCCGGCCATTTTTCCGTCCACAATGCCCTTTGTGCTATGGCAGTGGCCTTCGTGTACGGTGTGTCGGTCCGTGACAGCGCCGAAGCACTGAAAACTGCCCCGGTGCAGGGACGGTTTGAGATCGCGGGCAATCTGCCCGGACGGACGTTTGTGATCGATTATGCCCACAACGGACTCAGCTTGCGCAGTGCCCTCTCCGTTCTCAGAGAATACCGCCCCGTGCGGCTGATCTGTGTGTTCGGCTCGGTGGGCGGCAAATCCCAGAACCGACGGGCAGAGTTGGCGGCGGCCGCGGGAGAACTTGCGGATTTTTGTATCATCACCTCCGACAATCCGGATTTTGAATCGCCCATGGCCATCATCCGCGAGATCGAGGAGCATCTCCATCCCGACTGCCCCCGGGCAGAGATCGAGGATCGGGAGGTGGCGGTGCGTACGGCGGTGCGTATGTCCCAGCCGGGCGACATCGTACTTCTGGCCGGAAAAGGCCACGAAACCTATCAGCTTATCGGCGGGCGCAAAGTGCCCTTTTCGGAGCGGGCCATTCTGGCGGAGGAATGTGCCGCGATCCTGGCGGAGGAAAAATCGAAGAAATAAAACAAAGGCGACTGCCATCGGGCAGTCGCCTTCTTTCGTTGTATCAGATTTTTGCTACGGTGATGGTTACATCCTCGCCGTTGATGTTCCAATCCTTGGCGATACCGTCGGTGCAGTCGAATGCATCTGCCAGAACCGCTTCGGCGATCTCATCCCGGCCACGCAGGATAATATCCAGCAACTTTTCGCTT
>JAZSCY010000005.1:0-2007 GCA_045530875.1 Eubacteriales bacterium | reverse complement strand
TTCCTGCACATAGAACAGGCTGAGGATCGGCTTGGACATGGCAGACATACCCAGCGCACAGGGCAGACCGATCATCACGGCCACCCGCAAGGCGGACTCCATGATCCGATTGGCACGGGCGTGGTCGCCGGATCCACGGGCCATGGTAAGAATGGGGATGATGGAATAGGATATGGGATAGATCAGATACGGCGGCATATTGAACATGGGGACGGCCAGCGAGGTGTAATTTCCGTAAATGGTGGTGGCCGCCTCCTCCGTCATACCGATGGCCTGCAGAATCCGCTCCACCAGCACGGCGTCAAACAGATTGGTGATGCTCATCACCGAAGAGCTGATGGTGATCGGGATAGCAATCACCGCGATCCGCTTCAGAATAGTGCGGGCGGATTCCAGATAATCGGATTCTCCCGTTTCCGCAAGGAACTCCTCGTTATTGCGAGCCTCGTTGAACAACAGCTTATAGAAGGCCAAAAAGATCATGCCGAGAGCCGCACCGATGGTCAATCCCACCGCCGCATAAGCGGCTACGATATGGATCGCATAGCCCTGCCGGATGGCGTAGGTGGCCAGAAGGATGCCCAGAAACAACTTGCAAAGTGCCTCAATCAGCTGAGAAATCGCCGTGGGCAGCATCTGCTGATATCCCTGGAAATATCCACGGAACGCGCTGGAGATGCTGATAAAGAACAGCGTGGGTGCCGTGGCCAGAATACAGTACACGGTAGCATCGGCGTGAAGCACGTGGGTGGAGTACGCCTGCGCGCCGATCATCATGATGCTCATGCCTACAAATCCCACAACGACGAACAGAAGCAGTGCTATACGGAAAATCCGTTTTGCCTGCCGGATCTGTCCTTTGGATCGGCTTTCGGAAAGCATCATCGCCAGCGCTACCGGCAAGCCGTTGGTGGCGATCATGAAGAAGCAGGTGTACAGGGTGTACGCATGGGAGTAGTATCCCATACCCGTATCGCCCACGATATGGTTCATCGGAATCTTGAACAGAAGTCCGATGGCTTTAATAATCAGATTGGAAACGGTAAGCACCAACACACCAGAGAAAAACAGTTTTGTACTGTTTTTCACGGTGGATGTACCCGCATGGTTTGATTTGTTGCGCAAGGCACTGTCCTCCAGGTTACGGATTTCCTATCATAAGGAATTTAGAAATAGGTGCGGTAAAACTCCTCGGCAAAGCGCATGTATTCTGCCGCTTTTTGCGAGTCATCCTCATAGGCTTTGAGATATTCATATGGATACTTCGCTTCAAATATGCGCTCGATGCGGCAGTCCCCCTGCTCTCCCATGGGAGATACCAGTTTTGTAACAGCCGATGCGCCGGCGGCAAAGATGCTGTGAACTTCTTCCATCATGTAGATGTTGTAAAGGCCTTCCGTGCCCGGCTTGGCATAGCCCACATTCTCCAGATTGCCCACGGTATTCTTCTGCCGATACATATAATAGGGTGCATATCCGGCACGAACCAGTGCCCCCTGAGCATAATCCACAGAGTGGGCCGCCACGGATCCCTCCGCGTCATACACGGAAGCGTTTTCCTGACGGATCTCCGCCGCCTTCTTCACGCTGAACGTGTGCACGGTGATATTGTCGGGGGACAGATCGATGATCCGATCCACGGAGGAAGCAAAGCTTTCCGTACTCTCTCCCGTCAGGCCGGCGATCAGATCCACATTGATATGCGGGATGCCGATCTCATGAGCCATGGCATACGCCTCAAAAAATTGCTCCGACGTATGATGTCGGCCAATGGAGGCAAGGATACTGTCGTTCAGTGTCTGGGTATTGACGCTGATGCGGGAAACGCCCAGTTCTTTAGCCACAGACAGCTTTTCCCGGGTAATCGTATCCGGGCGGCCTGCCTCCAAGGTAAATTCCTGCAAAGCGGTCACGTCGGTCTCCTCATTGACAGCCGTAAGGAGGAAGCGCAGTTGTTCCTCATTCAGCACGGTGGGAGTACCGCCGCCGATGTATACGGTGGATACC